>DATGQB010000018.1:0-4124 GCA_035304405.1 Edaphocola sp. | reverse complement strand
TGCCCAACTTACCTTTTTGGATATCCGTGTTGAAATTGAGCCATTTAGGGTCAATCTTGTTTTCTGGCAGAGCGTTCACTTTCTTCACAAATTCGGACTGCTCTTTGTTGATATGCACCGGAGTAATCTCTGGTTTTTCGACTTTAACGATATCCTTATCTACCCCTTTGCGCTTATATACTACCACGTAGTTGTTATCCTTCAGGTATTTATTGGCAAAGTTGATGATATCTTGTTTGGTAATCTGACTAATCATGTCGGGATAGCTGATGGTGCTTACCCAGTCGAGCTCAGCCGTAAAATTGCTCATAAGCGCATTGGCTCTGCTGCTGTATTCTTCGTTTACTGCAATAATTTGTTTCTTCTCGTTGTTAACGATAGACTGAATAAGCTTATCGGAGAACTTGCCCTCACGCAATAGTGCCAGCTGACCCAAAAGCAGGTTTTTTACATCATCTAAAGACTGTCCGGCTGTAGGCTGGCCTTGCAGCATAAGCATAGAATAATCTTTTAGCGTATAGGCAAATGCATATGCGCCTAAAACTTTTTGAGATTTTACCAGGTTGAGGTCAATCAAACCGGCAGAACCATTGGTCAGCATATTACCAATCAGCTGTAAAATCTGCGCATCTTTATGTGAGGCGCCAGGGAAGCGGAAGCCTAATGATACATTTTCAGGGTTAGGACCGAATACTTCGCGTACGATAGGACTAGTAATATCGGCTTCTACACCCGGCTTATATACAGGAACCGGCCTAGGCTCCATGTAACCAAAAGCATGATCAATTTTTTTGATTACCTCATTGGGGTCAAAATCACCGGCCATGATGATACCCATGTTATTAGGCACATAATAGTCGTTGTAATACTGACGAATGGCAATCAAAGAAGGATTTTTTAAGTGCTCAACAGTACCTATGGTAGTTTGCTTACCGTAATTATTATTAGGGAATAATGCCGCAAACATTGCTTCAAAGGTCTTGCGTCGGTCGTCATCCAGTCCACGATTTTTCTCCTCATACACTGCCTCCAGTTCGGTATGGAAAAGACGTAGTATCGGATTGCGGAAACGCTCTGCCTGAACCATCAAAAACTTGTCAATGGCATTGTTGGGAATATCTTCTACATATACCGTTTGCTCAAAAGAGGTAAAGGCATTGGTACCCTCGGCGCCCATGGCACTCATGAGTTTGTCGTACTCATTAGGGATAGCATACTTAGCAGCTTCACCAGAAACTTTGTCTATTTGCTTGTATATTTCCTTACGCTTTTTCTCGTCGGTAGTACGGTTGTACTGAGCATAAAGCGAATCGATTTGGTCGAGTAGGGGTTTTTCTTTTTCCCAGTCTAAAGAACCAAATACATCAGTACCTTTGAAAAGCATATGCTCCAAGTAGTGGGCCAAACCGGTATGATTTTCAGGGTCTGTCTTACTACCGGCCTTTACCGCTATATAAGTCTGGATTCTTGGCTTTTTACTGTCCGGGCTAAGGATAACCGTAAGACCATTTTTCAATGTGTAAAAACGAGCATTAGAAGGGTCGTTGGAAACATAACGGTAGGTATAACCGTTTTCGGTAGCTTCTTTCCATTGGTATTTGCTGTCTTGAGCAAAACTGAAGCTAAAACTTCCAGCTACGATTAAAACGCCTGCTGCGATGTTTTTAAATAGAGTCATGTAAAGAAAGATTTTTTGAAAATTGAGTCAAAGATAAATGAAAATGCAAATACAAACTCCAACTTACATTATTAAGAAAGCAATAATTCTATTTCCTGAAAAGTTTGCTTAGGCGCTGCTTGCTCCCAGAGTATGTCGTAAATCTTTGCCAAAATAGGCATCGAAATATCCATCTGCTTCAGTACCTCTTGCATACCCCTGACTGCATAATAGCCTTCTGCCACCATATTCATTTCCAGTTTGGCATCACTTACGCGGTAACCTTTGCCCAAAAGATTGCCAAAACTTCTGTTGCGGCTGTGCAGGGAGTAGCAGGTAACCAATAAGTCGCCCAGATATGCAGCGGTATGAAAATCGGGCTGTGCGCAACCCGGATTTTTGTCGCAAAAGCAGTGGCAAAGAAAGCGGTGCATTTCTCTGTAACAATTGGTAATATATACGCTCAGAAAATTATCTCCGTATCCTAAACCATGGGCTATGCCGGCGCCCACAGCATAAATATTCTTGAGCACGGCCGCGTACTGAGAGCCAGACACATCATTGTTGACAGTTGTTTTCAAGTATGAGGTAGCAAACAATGCCGCTATAGCCGCAGTATCATCCTGGCGCCTACCCGAAAAGGTAAGGTAAGAGAGCCTTTCCTGAGCTACTTCTTCGGCATGACATGGTCCTGTAATGGCAAAATAATTATCTGTAGGCACCGCAAAATGCTGCTCCAGATAGTGGTTCAAAAGTTGATAATGTTGTGGCAAGATGCCTTTTACTGCAGAGATAATTTTTTTGTCCTTCAACCCGTCTTTGGGCATTTGCTCCAGTACTTCTAGCAAATAAGCAGAGGGAATACAGATTACCAGATGCTCACAATTTTGCAATAATAAATTGAGATCAGTTGTGGGCAGAATCAATTCCCGGGGAAAGCTTACCGCTGACAAATATTGCTCATTATGTTGATGGGTTTTCAGATGCGCGACAGCAGATTCACTGCGCATCCACCAACAAATTTTATGGCCATTGGCGGTCAATAGTTTGGCTAATGCCGTGGCCCAGGAGCCATTACCAATTACACCTATCATCTATTTCCGAAGTTTTAATTCTGCGCAAATTAAGAAATGTAATTGGAATGCCGCTCTACGAAGCGCAGCAATAACTAGCTCCCGCTTACAATTAGGTTTATTTTAGCAGGAAAACATAGCTTAATCATAGATATTGGCCACCTTTACCAGCTTGTCCGGATTGAGTATGGCTATTTTTTTACCATGCAGTTTTATAATGCCTTCTCTATTGAATTCGGAAAGCAGGCGAATAAGGGTTTCGGTAGCTGTACCTACGATGTTGGCGATATCCTCACGACTAAAAGCCGCATTAATGGTTTCCCCGTCCGGCTCAAAACCATAAGTTTCTTTAATGAATAAAAGGGCTTCTGCCACACGCTCACGAACAGGTTTTTGGGCCAAATGGGTGAGATGTTGCTCAGCCTTTGCCAAATCTTCCGAGAGGAGTTTCATCATTTCCAGAGACAACTCATGGTCTTTGGAGAGGATAGAGAAAAAAAGCTCTTTAGGCACAAAACAGACATTACAGTCTTCTATGGCTACCGCAGAGGCATTGTATTTATTGCCGCTAAGCAAAGAGCGGTACCCTAGCGGGTCGCCGGGTTTTACCAGGCGCACAATATGCTCGCGCCCGTCATCACCGGTCTTGACGAGCTTCACTTTGCCTTGATTCAGACAATACACCCCAAATGGCCGACTACCTTCTTTAAAAATACTGTCGCCTTTTTTGTATTGTGTGCAGACCTTCTCATCTTCTATTGCTGCCATACTTTCAAGCTTGGCCTTGCAGAAAATATTGGAGTAACGATCCGCACATTGCTTACACTGAGGGGGGATATAGTTGGTCTTAGCCATTACGCAAATAGAATTATTGCAAAGTTATGCATTATATCTGTAAACCCAGATTACGCATTAGGAATTTAAAAGAAAATTATTATGGCAAATAATCCACAAAATAGTGAAAAAAGCATAATAAATTATGGTTTTTGAGCTATTGAAGTGGATTAGAAGCAAGAATAATTTTATGTAAAGAGTCTAGTGCGTAATCTGGGTTAAACTTAGATGGAACTTGGTTAGATCACAATTACTTTTGTGGTGAAGTATTATGCCACATTTGGTAGCATATTTCCCCTCAATATATTAACAAACGACCATCCAATAGGGTGGTCGTTTTGCTTTATTTAAGTTTTTTATAACATATAAAGCTTGCAGAATTGAATTGATTTGATTTGATTCGTATTCAAGTTAAATGATTAACTCATTTGTTAAATGCGAAAGCTTGATTAAACTGATCAATTATTGGAGCTTTCATATTTTTTAATTTCAAAATTTAATTTATTATGAGAAAGATTATTTTTTTGACTAGTTTGTTAATACTTGCATGTTTTGCTATA
>DATGQB010000017.1:0-4513 GCA_035304405.1 Edaphocola sp. | reverse complement strand
GGAATATCTCTGTATAAGGCTCGTTGGGATTGTCGTTGTCAAAATAAAACTCTTGCAGACATACTATGTCCGGGTCTTGACGCTCTATAAATTCTACTATCTTGTTTTTGGATTGTTTATTTTGGGTCCACTCTCCCAGGTCGAAGAGATGTACATTCCATGTCATCACTTTGAGCCCCAATTCTGTGTTCTCTGCCCGTTCCGTATTGAAAAGATTGAATCCGAATGAGGCCTTTACAATCGGGTAGGATATGCCCAGGCTTATTAGGGAAAATAGTAGGTATAATTTCTTCTTTGAGAATAGCCAAAAGGCCATGCAAAATATATTGGCAAATACGGCGAATACATTGCTAAAACTCAACAGGCTTAGATAAGAGGGTTTATCTCCTACATCCCATATAGAAGCCATAAAACATAAGAGCAGCCATACGCATGCAGCTATATTTATCAGAAGTGCAGCTTTGCGCAGTAGGCGTAGGAATATAATGCCGTAATGTTTACCGTTCTTTTTCAATTTTATTGGTATTGTTCCAGTATTTTTTTCTCTTCTCTGCTCAAGGACTGAATCCCATTTTCGTTAATCTTGTCAAGAATGCGATTGAGCTCTTCCGTTTGAGCACCCATGTTTTTGCCGCCAAGTTTTTTGTTCCCGGAAACACGATGCATCACTGAGCTGTATATCTTATTGCCCCATGCCCCCGGCCGGAACCCAACTTTTGTGGCCAGCAAATATATTACTCCTGCCGCAGCTCCTGCAAGTAACAGCGCATAGTAGGCATATATCTGTGCATCAATCGCCAAAATAGTTGTAAGTCCAAGATAAATTACGGTTAATAGCCATAAGGGTATTTGCAAACTGGCTGCAATGCTTACCCTGTGTCGGGGCGCCGTCACGCATGCACCCACGGCAAAGCCTAAAGCTGCAGCATCTGGTCCCACAAACATATAATCCGGAAAGGCTACGGGCTGATAGCTCAATGTTGTAATAAATGCTATACCACCAATAATATTGCAAAATAAGAATAATGGAAGGATTTCGCTCTTGCCCACTAACTGCTGGACTGCACTGCCAAAAATGAATAACCAAAACAAGCTTGCCGCCATTTTGAAAAAGCTTAATCCGGTAAACATATAAGTCAGAATAGTCCATGGATGCGCCCGCATTTGTTCTGCCGGCTGTATGGCAAAATGCACCAATATTCGCTCATAGAAATACTGGGTACTCTCCATTACAGGTACCTGCCCCCACATGAAAATGATGATCTTTGCCAGGTGGAGTAATACATAACCTACCCCGCAAAAAAATACCAGCTTGAGCAGGGGATTGTTTTCGTAATCGGAAAGAAGTGTTTTTCTACTGCTGTTTGAATAATTCATTGCTCTTGTTTATAGATAGCGTCCGCCTTTATTTTTCCAATATGATAATACAAAGAATGCAAATAGCATTCCGCCCAGGTGGGCAAAGTGTGCTATGTTGTCACCCACGTTGTTTCTAATGCCCATTATTAGGCCTATACCTGCCAGTAATGCTATGAAATACTTGGCCTTCATGGGTATAAAGAAGTATAAATGGATAATTGCATTAGGAAACAAATAGCCGAAGGCAAATAGTACCCCATAAATTGCTCCGGATGCTCCTACCATCACGGTATTGATGCGCGAATCGCGGCGGCTTAGCCACTCGCCATATTGGTCGGGATAAGTGTTAATCACATTGAGCAACTCCTGAAACTGAAAATGATACACCAATAGTTGACATAGAGCTGCGCCCAGACCACTTATCATGTATAGGGTAAGAAACTTTTTCTGTCCCAAGATGTTCTCTACCGTGCTACCAAACATCCATAAGGCAAACATATTAAACAGCAAATGGCTGAAGTCGCCGTGCATGAATATATGTGTCAGTGGCTGCCAGAATCTGAAGTAAGGCGATTCCCAGTAGAATAATCCTAAAAGATAGTCTAAGTCAAAGTCAAAATTGCGCAGTGCAATCTTGAATAGAAATAATATAACGTTGATTATGATTAAATTCTTTATTACCGGTGGTAGAATGCTAAAGCTCCCCGTAGGTCTAAAATCTTGTGTCATGACTGCTTATCTGATTCCGGTCAAAATTACATAATTAATATGCTATTCCACCAACCCCGCAATGACTTTAGTCCTAAATATTACTTAAGGTATGTCTTCAGCATTTTTGCTAAATTTGTATTCTTCTCCGCAATTTTCTGCGTTTTGCGGTGTTGGCTTCAACTTTTTTACTGCATTATGATGAAAGCAATGATACTGGCCGCGGGGCTAGGCACTCGTTTAAAACCCTTTACAGACAAACATCCAAAAGCGCTTGCAAAGGTAAATGGGGAAAGTCTTTTGGCGTTGAATATCAAATATCTGCAGCAATTTGGCATTTTTGATGTGGTGGTCAATGTGCATCATTTTGCCGAGCAAATTGAAGAGGAAATCGCCAATAATAAAGGTTGGGGTAGCAATGTAATTATCTCCGACGAGCGTGCCGAAGTGCTGGAAACGGGGGGAGGCCTTAAAAAGGCTATTCCGCTACTAAGAGATAGTGCCGATATTTTGGTGATGAATGTAGATATATTATCAAATATTGGCTTGCATAAAATGCTGGTCCATCACCAAGCTTCGGGCGCCGACGTTACCCTTGCAGTACAGGAGCGCGTAAGCTCTAGGTATTTTTTGTTTATACCGGAAGGTGAATATTTGCGCCTTGCCGGTTGGCGTCATGCCGGTACTGAGGAGGAAAAACTGCCTTGTCCTCATCCGGCTCCATTACAAGCCCTGGCTTTTAGTGGCATTCAGATTGTGAAGAGCTCATTTTTACCCAAAATAAATCTTACAGGTAAGTTTTCTCTGGTGGATGTATATCTGTCGCTTTGTTGTCAAGAGAAAATTTATGCCTGGAATCATACCGGCGACCTGCTCCTAGACGTGGGCAAACCTGAAAGTTTAGCCCGCGCTGCGCAACTTTTTAATCGTGGGTAATATTGTGGCGCCCTGATACTCAGTTATTCGAATTTAAATTCATTCCCGGGGCTTGTTATATACCCCTTATCAACTATCATTCTTAAAATGAACGAACGTCAACTTTTTCAGAAATATTTGGCTCCAACCTCGCCCGAGCCTATGGCTTTGCATATTACCAAAGCCTCCGGATCCTATCTTTATGATGATACCGGCAAGGCGTACATAGATTTAATTGGCGGTATTAGTGTGTGTAATGTAGGACATAGACACCCAAAAGTAATAGCTGCAATACGAGAGCAGGCAGAGCAGTATCTTCATGTTATGGTGTATGGCGAAGTGGTGCAGACACCAATGGTTCAATACGCTGCTTTGCTGGCAAAGCATTTGCCTGAGCCACTTTCTAGCGTATATTTTACCAATTCCGGTGCCGAAGCAGTAGAGGGAGCTATGAAGCTAGCCAAGCGCGCCACAGGTCGCAGCAAGATTGTGGCCTGCAACAAGAGTTATCACGGTTCCACCCAAGGGGCCTGGAGTCTGGTGGGCGCAGAAGAATTGCGCAGCAAGTATCGCCCTTTGCTGCCTATGATTCAGCATGTAGACTATAATAGCGCTGAGGCATTGGCGGCTATTGATACAGATACTGCTTGCATTATTTTGGAAACCGTTCAATCCGAAGCCGGAGTGGTGGTGCCCGATAAGGAATGGATGCAGTCTCTGCGCGAAAAATGCAACGCCACAGGTACGCTGCTCATTCTCGACGAAATACAAGTAGGATTTGGTCGCACGGGTTCCTTGTGGGGATTTGAGCAGTTTGGCATTGTACCAGATGTGCTGCTTTTGGGCAAAGCTTTGGGTGGCGGAATGCCTATGGGGGCCTTCATAGCGGCTCCCGAGCTGATGCAGACACTTAGTGTGCAGCCCATTTTGGGACATATGACTACCTTTGGCGGACATCCGGTTTGCTCCGCTGCGGGTATGGCAGCGCTTCAGGCCTTGCTGGATGAAAATATGATTGCTGCTGTGCCTGAAAAGGAGGCTTTGTTTTTGAAATATTTGCAGCATCCTGCTATTCATAATATTACTCACAAAGGGCTGATGATGGCGGTGCATCTCCGCGATTTTGAAACGGTACAGCGCCTTATCAAAGGGCTTCTGGAAAAAGGTGTGTTTACCGATTGGTTTTTGTTTGCTTCCAACTGTATTCGCATAGTACCTCCGCTCAATATTCCGGATGAGGCCATTCGTGAGGCATGTGCGCATATTTGCTCTGCTTTGGACGAGATAGATGCAAGCTGATAAATTTTTTGCCTGAATGCTTGTCCCGCACGTTTAGTGCGGGATTTTTTTTGTTGTGAAAATGGGACTGGCTTGCTGCATCCTGCGTTTCTTAATCCCAGATTACGCATTAGGAATTTAAAAGAAAATTATTATGGCAAATAATCCACAAAATAGTGAAAAAAGCATAATAAATTATGGTTTTTGAGCTATTGAAGTGGATTAGAAGCAAGAATAATTTTATATAAAGAGT
>DATGQB010000016.1:0-8497 GCA_035304405.1 Edaphocola sp. | reverse complement strand
ATTGTTGACGCTCTGCTCGCATTATAGCCTCTAACGACTGCTGTAATAATAGACGATAACCGTCTTTTTGACTTGCTATTGTCAATAATAGCTCCGAAATTTGTTCTTGTGTAAAGTTCATCGTTTTTGAGTTTTTATGTCTATAACAAAAATCCTAAATTTTGACTTTACACACTTTTTTGAACAGTATCCTTTGGCCCGGAGCGAGACACGCGAACATCTAGTAAAAACGTATAGTAGTAGAGCCCAACAATATCATGCATTCTGAGCAAATGGCAAGACAAGTCAGCATAAGCAAAGCCTACATTAATGAAGAAAAGAAAAATGCCACTCCGCTATAAGGAATGGCATTGGCAATGTATCTAACAATACTATCTTAGTAAATAGAAAGGTATGTTTTATTATATTCGTTAAAGCTCACCTTATCCCAGCTAAAACCTCCATCATCGCTGCGATACATACCTTTTGAAGTAGCCATGTAAAGGAAGGTAGAAATATGCCCCCCCTTATATCTATTGTATTTAGAGGTGATAGCATAAATCTTAGTACCTTCATCAAGTCCGGTATTCGCTTTCTCGAAACTACTATACGGCGTTGCAAAATACACGTCATCTTCAGTAGCGATGGCTAATTTGCCCGGCAGTGAGGAAGCTGCAGAAACAAATTTCTTACCCACACCCAGAGGCAGTTCACCATCTCCATAGCGGGCCCAAGTACGACCTTCATCTAAACTGTAATAGGCACCACCTATACCCCGATAATCGACCAAAAAGAGGTCTGTAGTATTGGCTACCACGAAGAAACTGGAGGGAGCCGGAAAATTACCTTCAGTCAGTACCGGCGACCAAACACTTGCTGGATTATCTCTACGATAAAGTGCATTAGACTCATCACTGAACGCATACACGCTACCATTGGTGAGTTGCGCAAAGCTAGAGATACGCAGGTTGGGAGAAGTAAAGTTTTCCCATTCTGCATCTACCTCCCAAGTTCTACCACTATCTGCAGAAAATGCCACCCCTCTGCCTTCTGTAGAAGACATATAGATGCGGTTATGCATCGGACTATTTAGAACCCAATCTCTCCAGGGCTGTGGTTTATATTTATTATAAGTAATCGGGTTAAAATTGACACCGCCATTATCACTCAAATAAAGTTGTGATTTCAGCACCAGTACATTGGGGCCGGCAGCAGTAATCATATGTACCGGGCTGCCATCTGGCGGAAATACGCTATTGAAGGTACGACCATCGTTAGTTTTCACAATCCATCCGTTATCTGTGCCGGCCAAAACGGCGTGAGGGGTAAGTATCACGTTATCATTATCCTGACCTATATTATTGGTCTTGGCACAACCCGTCATTAAGGCCAAGGCCATAGCACTTAAGAGTATGTTAGGTGACAATTTGCGTTTAAGCATATTCATGGTATTTTGCACAAGATGGTAAAATTTTAACTTAAATGCAAGCAAGTTACTAGAAAAATGGCAAAACTCATATAAATTACCTGCATTTTTTAGTCTTTATATCCCCATGAGTTCCATAATCTTTTCCAGTTCACTGTCGTTATGAAAATCGATAGTGATACTACCTTTACCATTTTTCTTTCTGGATAGCACCACTCTTGCTGAAAAATGGCTGGCCATCGTGTCTTCGATACGCTTATAGGCCGGGGGGAGTTTTGACTCACTCCGCTCTGTTGCCTGTGGCTTACGCTCTTGCTGCATGGCTTTTACCATAGCTTCTGCCTGCCGCACAGACAATCCTTTCTGCACACATTCTCTATACACATATAGCTGCTCGTCTACATTTTCTAAGCCGGTGATGGCCCTGGCATGCCCCATGCTCAGTGAGCCGTCGCGTACTGCTTTTTGAATATCGGGCGGAAGTTTAAGCAAACGAAGATAGTTGGTAACGGTGCTCCGCTCCTTTTTCATACGTTCAGCTACCTGCTCTTGAGTAAGACTGCATTCTTCCATCAAACGTTTGTAACTAAGTGCAATTTCTATTGCATTTAAGTTTTCACGTTGCAGATTTTCCAGAAGTGCCATTTCAAGCAGTTCCTGGTCGTTTACCTCTCTGATATATGCCGGAATATCTTTCAGTCCGGCCAGTTGAGATGCACGCCATCTACGCTCGCCGGAAATAATTTGATAATTGCCATCGGCCAGCTTCATGACGGTTATAGGTTGAATAATGTCGTGAAGTTTTATGCTCTCCGCCAGCTCTTGCAAGGCTTGTTGGTCAAAGTCGTAGCGAGGCTGCTTGGGATTGACTCTAATACGATCTACAGGGATTCTGCCAATAGCCACTGCCGGCGCCTTAATGGATCCTTCATCTTTTTTGATACTGGACTCATTAGCTTTCAACTCCTCATCAATATTGCTTAACAGCGCTCTGATTCCCTTGCCCAAAGCCTGCTTTTTATTACTCTGCGACATATCAAGCTTTTAAATTTCGTTCCGAATTCTTTATTTTGGTCATGTTGTTTTTTTGCAAAATTTCTTTTGCAAGGTTCAGATAGTTTACCGCTCCCGTGCTTTCTGCGTCATACATAAGCGCAGGTTTTCCGAAGCTAGGGGCTTCACCCAGTCTGGTATTGCGGTGAATGATTGTCTTAAACACTAAATCTTCAAAATGATTTTTGATTTCTTCTACTACCTGATTGCTTAGTCTGAGACGGCCATCATACATGGTCATCAAAATACCTTCTATTGCAAGCTCTGTATTAAGTCTGGTTTGAACTATCTTAATGGTATTCAATAGTTTACCCAGACCTTCCAGTGCAAAAAACTCACATTGCACCGGTATGATTACCGAATGAGCAGCGGTGAGTGCATTTACTGTTATCAGGCCTAGCGAGGGTGAACAATCGATAATAATGAAGTCATAGGCATCATGCAAAGCTGTGATTGCCTGCTTAAGAATATGCTCCCGATTAGGATGATTAATCAATTCTATCTCTGCACCTACTAGGTCCAAATGTGAGGGCAATATATCCAGATTGGGTGTTTCTGAAGCCAATACGGCATTTTTTATAGACACCTCATTTACCAACACATCATACAGACTGAGTTGTATATTTTTCAAATCAAAGCCATTACCCGAAGTACTATTCGCCTGAGGGTCTGCATCAATCAATAAAGTTTTGTATTCCAATACTGCCAAGCTGGCGGCAAGATTGATTGCAGTCGTCGTCTTCCCTACTCCACCTTTCTGATTGGCAATAGCTATTACTTTTGTCATTATTCTTGTTCTAGTTTCAGTGTTCGCTAAGTAATTTTTTCAATGCATTGCCCGGGCAATGCAGGTATTGCTCTTGCTTGTTTATTTTAATGATATCGTTGCTCCAATTTCAGGCAGCTGCAATGATTTGCCTGCTTTTCTGAATAGATCTTTGGCTTGTTCTTTATCAATAACGATATAGCCAAAGGTATCGTAATGCACGCCCACCACATTGTCGCATTTGATTATTTCTGCTGCTATTAATGCTTCCTCAGTATTCATGGTAAAATTACCGCCTATAGGCATAATGGCAACATCTAGCCGGCCATAGTGTGGCACCATCATAAATTCTGCAGTAAGGCTTGTGTCTCCGGTATAGTAAAAATTACCTTGATCGGTTTTAAAGATAAAGCCTCCAGGATTACCGGCATAGCTGCCATCCGAAAAAGCACTGCTATGTGCGGCTGGCACAAAATGCACTGTGCCAAAATCAAAAACTCTAGTACCAAAATTCATTGGATGCACTTTATCGTAACCTTGCTTGGTCACCCATTGGATAATTTCAAAATTGGCAACTATTGTAGCCTGCGTCTGTTTTGCCAGAGGCAACAAATCTGCTATATGGTCGTCATGCCCATGCGATACAAAGATATAATCGGCCTTGATACTACTCATATCCACATCTTTTGCCAGAGGATTATGGGTAATGAAGGGGTCGAACAATACCGAAGTATCACCAAATTTCACCAAGAAGCACGAATGACCAAAATAAGTAAGTTCCATAGCACAAATAGAATTTTGATTTTATATAGCAATCTACAAAAATAGCATTCTAATCCGAAACTTTGGCCAATTGTTTAGAATCGCAACATCGGCTATTATTGCCGCCCGAGTTGCTGTAAATGACCAATTAAATCTTTAATTATTTCTCGCTGACTATAATGGGAGGCCACGAGTTGCCGCGCCTGTTCAGCCATGTGCTGCGCTAGGCTTACATTATTATACAGTTTTACGCAGGCGTCTGCAAATGAAACAGTATCATCTGCCCTGATAAAATGTCTACCATCCACAGCTTCTTCTAAACCCTGCATGCCTATAGTGGTAGCAATAACTGCCTTGGCGCGAGCCATTGCATGCAATACTTTTATCCTTAAGCCTCCTCCGGAATGCAATGGCACCAGCAATATATGCTTATCTGATTCAAATGCTGCCGCATCCTCTACCTCTCCATACACTTTCACTCCCGGCCAGTGATGCTTGAAAAACATTTCAGGCATTCTCCGTCCGGCAAGATGCAAGCAAGCATTCGGAATCTGCTTCATTACCTGAGGCCACACCTCATTTAGCAGCCAAATCATAGCATCCACATTAGGCTGCCAATCCATGGCACCTATATGGTAAAATTGTAATGGGGCCTCAAACGCTACCGCCCCCTCGTCTAGTTGCTCAACTTGTACACCAAAGGGAATGTTGACAATGGGCAAATGACAACCCATAGCTTGGTAGCGCCCAGCATCTATGGGTGAGATAGCAGCGACACTGTCATAATTATTTAGAGTTTCAGACTCATATTTTCTTAAGGCGGCAGCTAGTCTTTGCAAGTACCAGCGCTTGACAATATTTGACTCGTCCTGAGCAAGTCGCTCCCAAATTTCAAATTCGATATTGTGCTGCCTATAACAGATTTTGGCATTACTGTATTTGCGGATGACCGAAGTATAGGGCGTAACAAAGAGTCCTTCGAGTATTATAACATCGAAGGTATCAGACTGCAATAAAGCTATCAGCGCTTGTTCATAATCCTTACTTATAAATCGTTTAAGGTTGTATGAAGAACCTTCAAGCAGACTCACTAATGCAGCCACTGGCTTAATGCGATTGTCTACCGGAACGGTTACCAGCTGCTGCAGCCTGCTAAAAATCTCAGGCAAGCTATCGGGAGCTACCCAATGCCTGCTGGTATTCATAGCCAACATACTGGTGCGTACACCAGCTTGCAACAATCCCTCAAAGATATTATGTACGGCTAAGTTGCCGCCATCATGTAACGGAAATGGTATGCGGCTACACAGAATTAATACATTCATTATTTGCTGGCTTTTTGTTTGGGCTTAGGCAGCTTTATTTTGAAAGTCGTGCCCTGCCCCACCGTACTAGAGCAGGTAATACTGCCTTTGTGCATTACTATTATCGACTTCACATAGTTTAAACCTATGCCAAATCCTTTCACATTATGCACATTGCCGGTAGACACTCTGTAAAATCGTTCAAAAATCAAATCCTGATAGTCTTTGGCTATTCCTACCCCTTTGTCTCTGACATAAATGCTGATATATCCTCTGTAATTATCTCGTATAGAAATATTTATTTGAGGCGCCACATCCTCAGGAGTGTATTTAATGGCATTATCGATCAGATTACTGAATGCCGTTTTCAGGTGATCATAATCGCCCTCTATCCATATCGGCTCCAGCCCCCAGTCAAAAATTACCCTTCCATCCTTAGCTTCAAGCTGAGCAGCATAACCGTCGCAGGCAGTACGTATCACCTCCCTCATATCTAGGCGCTCCATTTTCAAGACCAGTTCCCGCTTTTGTCCCATAGACATCTGCAAGACCCGCTCTACCTGCACTTGCAACTTACGCGCTTCTGCATCAATGATAGAAGCATAGTTGAGTAGTTTGGTAGGATTCTCCACAATATTGGGGCGCTTAATCACCGTAGAGGCCAGTTGAATACTAGTCAATGGAGTTTTGAATTCATGGGTCATGTTTTTCACAAAGTCCTTCTGCATTTCACTCAACCGCTTTTGGTCCAGCACTACAAATATCACATAGCATAGCACAGCCAGGGTGCAGAGAATAATAACTGATGACACAGCCCATATGGTCAACTGACTGGCCAAATAGCCACTTCTGTATGGGAAATAAACCACGAAATAATAATTATCAATTCCGGGGTCGGGGAATTCACCTAAGGTGTGCACCGGTCTATTCTTGTGGTTGACACTAACAAACTTTTGATATTTAAAAGAATTATTGAGGCAGTCGTGTAGTCCAAATACGAAGTCTGCAAAAACCCCGTTATTAGCAAATGATTCTTTAAGAAAATATTCCAGCACTCCCTCATCCACGTTCTCGTTTATCTTCACCAGATAATAGTCGCTGCTGGTGCGGTTAACCACATTATAGATGGTAGACTGAGACTGTTTGAAATCCCATACCTTGAAAGCGACCTCCTTTAGGGCAACGGTAACATTGAGGTCAAAACGCTCATTCTCTTGATTATAGGCGCTCCTCACCCCGTATATCTGAGCCGTAATGATACCTATGGTACATAAACTGGCAAGTGTAAATATAAGTCTTAACTGTGCGTTTTTCATTACAAATCTTTAACTCTGTCCGGATTTTGTGCCACAAAAGCGGCCCAGCCTTTTGCCGCCTTTTTAGTAGCCTTTATTTTGGCAGCGGTGATGTCGCCATTGCTGGTATAATAATGACACAAAGCGGCAGCCACAGCATCTGTCGCGTCAAAATAATCCGGGTCGTCATGTATTTTCAAGATATGTTGCAGCATCTTCCACACCTGTTCTTTAGAAGCATTACCATTACCGGTTACAGACTGTTTTATTTTTTTGGGAGCATACTCTACGGTGCGGCTACCATGAGCCATAGCCGCCGCAATGGCCACACCTTGCGCCCTCCCCAGCTTCAGCATACTCTGCACATTCTTTCCATAAAAGGGTGCCTCCAGCGCTACCGCATCCGGCCTATGACGCTGCACCAGTGCACTCACCCGCTCAAATATAAAATGCAATCTGTCTCCATGGTCTTTGTGCTTTGCCAGATGCAAGACACCCATTTCCACCAGACTTATTGTATTTTTGCTCACCGAGATAACGCCATACCCCATTACTAATGTACCCGGGTCAATGCCAACTATTACCAATATTCAAGGTGTTATTAATGAAAAAAAACTGATTACAACCCCTACGCCACATGCGCCTTATTATGCACAAAAGTACCAAAAAAATATTGCTCTATTATGTTTTGGCACCCCTAGGGTTTGTGGTACTCCTCTATTTAATTTATCGTCAGGTTACTGCGAGCAAAGACCTTCCGGAACAGTGGGAAAGGCTAAAAAACAGTTTATCAGCACAAAATATCAAATGGTTTGTCTTAGTGCTGCTTATTGCCCCCACAAACTGGTGCCTCGAAGCCCTTAAGTGGAAAAAACTGCTCACTCCCCTCCAAAGAGTTAGTTTTGCCAGAGCTTTTAAGTCTATGCTCTCGGGCATGAGCTTCTCGCTGGTAACCCCCAATCGCGTGGGCGACTTTGCGGGTCGCATCATTCACGTACCTTCCGGACAGAGAATTAAAGCCGCCGTGGCCAGCATGATAGGCAGTATTGCCCAGATGTGTGCTACTGCCACTTTTGGCCTTATCGGCCTGTTGTATATCAATATCAGTCAGTGCAATAAGTTCACGCAGATAGCAATGGCTGTGGCAATAGTCATTGCAACGGGCGTAGTCTTCATCTTTTTCAACCTCCGCCGTGTGCAAGGCTTCAGCAAAAAACGCCCCCTACTGCGCAAACTCAATTTTGGTCTGCGCGTACTCAGTTTCTATTCCAAAAAAGACTTAGGCTGGCTGCTCCTTTTATCTTTTGGGCGATTTCTATGCTACAATCTCCAATTTCTGCTGCTGATAAATATTCTGGGAGCAGCGGTGCCGCTCTTCCCGGGCATTTGCGTCTCGGCACTTATGTTCTGGGTTATTGCAGTAGTGCCTTCTGTAGCTATTATGGAGCTCGGTGTCAGAGGCTTCGTAGGGGTATATCTCTTTGTAGACCTATTACACATCAGCGAGCAGCCACTTGCAGTGCTGAGCGGCTCATACTTGCTGTGGTTTATCAATTTGGTCATTCCGGCCATTTTAGGTAGCTTCACCCTACTGGGCCTAGCGCGGCCCAGAGATTAATATAGTTTACGCTTGATTGTTTCTTGGGCGTGCCCCGCCGCATGCTGCACAGAGCAGTGCCTCCCCCATACTAGCTCCTGTTCCCACTGGCCTTTCATGTATCTGCTTTTGGGGCGGCGGGTCGGGTCATCTACTCCAAGTCCTCGTAGCGCATCATTTATCCCAGATTACGCATTAGGAATTTAAAAGAAAATTATTATGGCAAATAATCCACAAAATAGTGAAAAAAGCATAATAAATTATGGTTTTTGAGCTATTGAAGTGGATTAGAAGCAAGAATAATTTTATATAAAG
>DATGQB010000015.1:0-7013 GCA_035304405.1 Edaphocola sp. | reverse complement strand
CCCAGATTACGCATTAGACTCTTTATATAAAATTATTCTTGCTTCCAATCCACTTCAATAGCTCAAAAACCATAATTTATTATGCTTTTTTCACTATTTTGTGGATTATTTGCCATAATAATTTTCTTTTAAATTCCTAATACGTAATCTGGGCTAAACTAAGCTTTAGCCAAGCTAATATTACCGCCCCGAATCCCAAATGGAGCAGTGCGCCTTACAAAGCTGCTAAGCTGAAGACGTGAGGGACAGCAACGGAAAGCCCGGAGCAGTGCGCAAGGGAGTGGAGCGCTGCGAGGACTTGCAGTGAATGGCCCGACCCGCCGGCCCTTCTGGATTATGATAGCTACCGCCGAACTGTGGGGGCTACAATGCCAGCGTCCTTGATGTGGCCGGCGGGGCACGCTCTAATAAAAATCAAAAGAAAAAATTTCTACAGAAATCGTTTAATCCAGCGTAGTTTGTTTTTGGTATAAGGTGGATAACGCAATGGAGGCTCGCCCCATACGGCACGGGAAATGACCGGCTTGCGGTGAGAAAACGTTTCGAAACCATAAATGCCGTGATAGCTGCCGATACCGGAGTGCCCCACCCCTCCAAATGGAAGATGCTCATTGCTCAAATGCACGAGCACATCATTGATACAGCCGCCACCGAAAGATAAGCTTTGCAAGAACAAATCCTGCTCGCTTTTATCATTGGAAAAGAGATAAGCAGCCAATGGTTTTGGCATGCCTACCAGGTGCTGGATAGCCTTGCCATAATCGGTATAGCTGAGCACAGGCAAGATGGGGCCAAAAATCTCCTCTTCCATTACCTTATCGGTCCAGTCTATATCATTAAGAATGGTCGGCGCTATATACAGATTATCGGCATTATAACTACCGCCTACAAAAACTTTTTCGGCGGGAATAAGCCCAAGGAGGCGGTCAAAATTGCTCTTATTGATAATGCGGGTATAATGTGGGGCGTCTGCGTGATAATTGAATTTGAGCAGGTAATGCTGCATACGTTGCAATAGCGCTTCTTTTACTTCCGCTGCCACCAAGACATAATCTGGTGCCACACATGTCTGTCCTGCATTAAGAAACTTTCCCCAAACGATGCGCCTAGCCGCCACATCTATAGCTGCTTTGGAACTAACAAATACCGGTGACTTACCGCCCAGCTCAAGCACTACGGGAGTGAGGTTTTTGGCGGCTGCCTCATATACTATCTTGCCAACACGAGTGCTGCCCGTAAAAAATATTTTATCAAAAGGCAATTGCAGTAGCGCTGTAGTCTCGGGCACGCCCCCTTCTACCACATATATCTGTTCTGGGTCAAAATGACTATTGAGCATCTGAGCCATAAGGCGCATGGTGTGGGCCGGGAGCTCGCTAGGCTTCACAATGCATACATTGCCTGCAGCAATTGCGGCAATCAGCGGCGCAAAGCAGAGCTGATAAGGATAGTTCCAGGCACCGATGATAAGCACTACGCCCAATGGCTCATGATATATGCGACTGAGACCGGGAAGATTGGGCAAATTGGTGCTAACCAACTTGGGGATAGCCAGGTCTTTGAGATGCGTGATATAAAAATCAATATCTTTATGAATAAGAGCTAACTCGGTAAGAAATGTATCAAAAGGAGATTTGCCAAAATCTGCCATAATAGCCGCATACATTTCGGCTTCGTACTTTATCAACAGCTCTTTCAACTGTTTGAGCAGCGCTATACGAAAAGCCACATCCTTGGTGATATGACTAAAAAAGAAATTCTTCTGCGCGGCAAAAATTGAATCTATCTCCATGACTTATTCCCTCCATTTCATTTTTCACAGGCCTACACCAGTCAGCCCTTACTCCTTCGTAAATACAAAACTGGCCCCTCCTTGTTTCAGCACCATTTGATTTTCGGTGGGCTTAAACTCCATTTCTATCCCGGCAGCTGAGAATTCGAATACATGATCGGCTTTAGGAGAAAGCGGAAATGCGGGCTGTCCGGTTGCTTGCGCCTTAAGCTGATTACCTTCACGGGTAACCGTAATTTTGAGCGGAACAGCAGTAGTGGCGTAAGTGCCTACATATGCTTGCAACTGCTCGGTAGCAATTGTAATGACTTTCAGGTCTGGGATACTGTAATCTTTATCGAAAAAGGCACTCAGCACCGCGAGAGAGATATCGTTGTTATTATAGCTCGTGCCATTACTGGTAAAGGCATAAGCAAGTTTTTTATCTGTAAAATAAGTCAGTATAGCAGAAAAGCCATCTATACCACCAGTATGTCCATATGCGGTATGCTCATAAAACGGGATGGTAAACATACCCAAACCATAACCTTCACGAATGGCCATCATTTGTTTTAGACTTTCCGGCTTCACCAACTTACCTTCAAAAAGCGCAGTACAGAATTTGGCAAGGTCTTCCGGAGTAGAAATAATGGCTCCCGCACCCAGCGGAATACTCAAATCAGTTGATGGCTCTACCCGCCAGTCTCCATCGTAAGAGTAAGATAATGCCTCTTGCTGACCAGCTTTGGTACCCTTGCCCAAATAAGTATTTTTAAGTCCTAATGGCTGGGCTATATATTTTTGCAAGAGTGCCTCATAAGATTGGCCCATGACCTTTTCTAGTATAATAGTGAGCAATACATAATTAGCATTGCTATATGCAGACTTTGTGTCCGGTTCAAAATCACTACCTCCCTGTTCAATTTTTTTCAACAGTTGCTGCCGGTTCAAGGCGTGCGTGTACCACTGCAGGTATGCATTATCATCGGTAAAATTATGAATACCACTCCTATGAGTTAAAAGCTGCGCTACCGTGATACGCTCAGCATGTGCAATATTGGGAAACCATTTTGCAATAGGCTGCTCTAGGGAGAGCTTACCTTGCTCTACTGCTATCATCGAGAGCGTAGCCGTAAACATCTTACTTACTGAACCCACTCTGTACTTTGTTTGCGCGCTGGCCGGCACCTTTTTTTCGATATTGGCATAACCTACAGACCTGGAATACACCAGTTGACCATCTTCCATCACTGCCAGGCTGCCATGAAACTTGTCATGCTGAGCCAATTTATCAAAATACTGGTCAAGCTTTGCTTGGTCAAAATGTGTTTGACCAAAGGCGTAGGACATTGCACAAGATGCCAATAATAACAAGCGGGCTTTTAAACGCATAAAAAATAAATCCAAAAATGTATACTACAAATTATTACTATCCTTGCAAAACTAAATAATACCAATATATTTCCGACAAAGAAATATGATAAATATTTCAGAAAGAAAAATTCCATTGACTGAGCAGCATTAAACAAAATGCGCAGCTGCTATGTGTGGGCAAATCAGGGACCTGTGCGTTTGGCCTTTCCCGGGCCGGGCCACTCCATAGGCTTGCCGGTCTTAGCGTCAATAGGCAGTGTTATGGTTTCACGGCTAAGCGGCTCGGCTTCCTCACAGGCCATATACACTAGGCAAGCCACGAGTATGGCATTATCCTGCAAATCTTCAAATACAATCTTATCATAAGTATCGCGCTGAGTGTGCCAGGTGTAAGTACGGTAATCCCAGTCTCTGCTAGACGCCAGATAGAATGCCGGTACTTTTCTCGTAATAAAAGCAATGTTATCAGAACCACCAACTCCCGGTACTCCCGGATAAGTTAGCTGCCATGACTGCTGCTGTAATCTTGCCGGCAAATAATGTTTCCACTTTTCGAAGAAGGCATAAGCATGTAGATAACCTTGGGTGGCAATAGTGTTGATACGTCCGGTACCATTATCCTGATTAAATACCATACTTATTTTGTCCAGTAATTCAGGATGGTCTTCGGTAAATGAGCGGGAACCATTAAGCCCCTGTTCTTCACTGCCCCAGTGCCCTACCATAATCGTTCTTCTAGGGTTAGGATAGACCTTTTTGAGTATACGCATGGCCTCCATCATGGTGAGTACTCCTGTACCATTGTCCGTAGCGCCGGTACCGGCGTCCCAGGAGTCCAAATGAGCAGATAACAGTACTATTTCATCGGCGCGCTCAGCTCCTTTCATTACCGCCATAGTATTATATGTCGGCACCATTGGACCCCAATGAGAGGTAGTATGTATACGTAATTTGGGTTTACTACCATTTTCACTTAACCTTACCAGCAGATTATAGTCTTCCACTCCCAACTCTACATGAGGGATGTGCTGTGTGCGTGCGGCAAACACCTTGAGCACTCCCCAGCCCCCTGTCCATGAGCATTGAAGAATGCCGGCAGCACCCGCCGCCTCCAATGCCTGCACTAGCCCACGCATATCATATCCGGTATGAGCCAATCGCTTTTGCCATGCCGCGGTTTCTTGCTGACGCAGCTTAGCGACACTGTCTGTACCATCCTCCCCAATAAAAGGCGTATAAGTTTTCAAAGGACGACCAGAAGACAATGGCTGTGCTATAGCTACAAACTTACCTTTCAATCCGGGCAGCAATTTGGCAAATGCCGCCGAATCCTCAGCAAAAGGCAGTAACACCACCTCTGCCTCCACGGCTCGTTTCATATTAGGATTCCATGCCAGCTGCACTGCCTCCAGCGATTTTTGCCAAGGTGCCATCATATCCACGTGGGTAAAGCCGCGCGTCCATGAGCGCCACTCGCCCCACTGCTCATTATAAGCTTCAATACCCCATTGACGGTATTGATTGACCACATAGTCATGTGCCATTTGCATCTGAGGCGAGCCTACCAATCGGGGGCCTATCTTATCCAATAGTTCATGAGCCATTTGAGGCAGGTCTCCGTTGGACTTACCCTCTGCATGAATAGCTTCAAATACCTTTTGATAATCCTGAGCGTAAGCGAGTGCCTGCGCCCAACACATCATCATTAAACAAAAAATCTTTTTCATCAGACTAAAAACAAAATGGGTTAATATGACTTCTCCGTACTGTCGCCATTGCTTTAGCGCGACAATTCCTTTAGTAATTGCTTCTCTTTCTTACTTAATGACTCGTATCCCTTTTCTGCAACCTTATCCAACAATTCGTTGAGTTGCTGTTCCTTTTGTCGGCGTTCATAATTAAATGTTTCATCGGCCGTCATTTTCTTTACGATGTCCGTCTTTGAGGAGGGCAGCCAGGATGACACTTTATTACGTTTACGTCTAAACAAATACACCGTACCTAAGACCACAAACAACAACGTGAGGATGGGCAATACATAATCCATAATAAACAGTAACGCTCTGTAGATTTTCTTTTCTGCTTGAAGATAAATGCATTTAAGCAAATACCCAAGCAGATGTCAAATCTCCCCCTAATTTTCCCACCCTGCAGCCGCGTTTGTTAGGAACATATGTACCAAAAGCACCTATATCTATTGCTAATTGTCGTACATTAGCGCTGTTATTTGAGATATAGTTATGAATATAAAATTACGCCTCACCGTTCTCAGTTTTTTTCAATTTTTTGTTTGGGGTGCATGGTTGACCACCTTAGGCTCTTACGGTTTCAATTTTAAAAATTGGAGCGGACAGGAATTTGGAGCAGTATTTTCTACCATGGGAATCGCAGCCATCTTTATGCCTACAATAATGGGCATAATTGCAGATAAGTGGATAAATGCCGAACGTCTATATGGAAGTCTGCAGATATTATACGGCATCACGCTGCTCTTTTTACCTTATATTAATGATGCCGGAGTATTTTTCTGGACGCTACTGATAGCCATGTGTTTCTACATGCCTACCCTGGCCTTGAGCAACTCCCTCTCTTATGCAGTGCTCAAAAAGCAGAACATAGATATTGTAGAAGCCTTCCCCAAAATCCGGGTATGGGGTACCATTGGCTTTATATGCGCGATGTGGATTACCAATTTCTTCAGTGACCCCAATGCACCTTTTACAGCTACCCTTGCCATTGGCGAAAGCCTAAGCAATATTACCGGACAGGCGGTCTATGCCAATCAATTTTATGTAGCCGGAGCCGCAGCAATATTACTGGGTATATATGCCTTTGGGCTACCTGCCACGCCGCCACAGGGCAATGTAAGAGAAGACAAATCTTTGAAACAGCTGCTAGGGTTGGACGCCTTTAAGCTCTTTAAAGACTATCAGTTTGCAGTATTTTTTCTTTTTTCCCTACTCCTAGGCGCAGCGCTGCAACTCACCAATATGTACGGTGATACCTACATTAAGGATTTTGGTGCCAACCCCGCTTTTGCAGACTCCCTTGTAGTGAAATCATCTACAATGATAGTGTCCATTTCACAGATATCTGAAACCATCTTTATCCTTACCATACCCTTTTTTATGAAGCGTTTTGGTATCAAGTCGGTAATACTGATGAGTATGACCGCCTGGGTACTACGCTTTGGTCTATTCTCCTTCGGAGACCCCGGCAGTGGATTGTGGATGATTATCCTTTCTAATATTGTGTACGGAATGGCATTTGACTTTTTCAATGTATCCGGCTCTATGTATGTAGAAAGCGCTACGGAACCCTCTATTCGCTCCTCTGCCCAAGGTTTGTTTATGATGATGACCAATGGATTTGGCGCTATTATGGGCAGCTATTGCTCCGGCTTACTCATAGACCAATACTATATTTTGCCCGATGGCAGCAAAGACTGGCAGGGCATATGGTTATGTTTTGCCGTATATGCCGTAGTGGTAACCATATTGTTTGCACTGCTTTTTCGCAACAAAAATAAGGCAGCCACAGCATAGCCAGGCGCAACCAATGAAGAAGCCAGGATAGGAGTCAATCCCATCCTGGCTTTTTTCATTTAGCATAGCCTAAAGCAAAAATTCTTACTTTAACCCAGATTACGCATTAGACTCTTTATATAAAATTATTCCTGCTTCTAATCCACTTCAATAGCTCAAAAACCATAATTTATTATGCTTTCTTCACTATTTTGTGGATTATTTGCCATAATAATTTTCTTTTAAATTCCTAATGCGTAATCTGGGTTTAAGCCATGTGTCAGAAGCCTGATTTTACCCTGACCCAACTAATTTCTGGAGCCGCTGTGCAACGAAAGAGGGGC
>DATGQB010000014.1:0-10426 GCA_035304405.1 Edaphocola sp. | reverse complement strand
AGGAATTTAAAAGAAAATTATTATGGCAAATAATCCACAAAATAGTGAAAAAAGCATAATAAATTATGGTTTTTGAGCTATTGAAGTGGATTAGAAGCAAGAATAATTTTATATAAAGAGCCTAATGCGTAATCTGGGTTAAAGTGATTAATCTTTAGAACATACTGTATCCGCTGCTCAGCATGATGCTACCGCACCGCTGCTTCTATGCTATGGGCATACTGCCAAATCCTCACATGCATGCCTGCCTAATTGGGCAAAAAACTTTACGCTAACATAGGCATATAAGCAGCTGTAACCGAGCGATGTTCTGTGCATCCGGCCGCATAAACGTGCTCCCGTAAACCAAGCAGAGCTAGGTCTGGGAAACAACATTCAGTACTGATAAATAATAGCTATAGTAAATCGAAAAGTGCATCTTTGTCCAGCACTCGGAACACCAGCTGGCCGTCTGGAGTATATTGCGCCTGAGTGCAGGCAAATAGTTCGCCCACTAATGATTGCAGCTGCTCCTTGGGCATGGTTTGCGGCACTGCCATACGCTTGGCCATGGTACGCAATATGGCCTTTCTACCCGTCTCATCCAGCATACCTGACTCATGTTTGAGCTGATCGATTACAGCCTCGAGAATCTGCTGCTCTTGTCCGCCCGGGATATCGGAAGGAACACCCAACACCTGAAAACTATGTAACTCGGCACCCGGCTTTATGTCAAAAC
Organism: Edaphocola sp.; assembly: GCA_035304405.1. Classification (GTDB taxonomy): domain Bacteria; phylum Bacteroidota; class Bacteroidia; order Chitinophagales; family Chitinophagaceae; genus Edaphocola. The sequence continues at coordinate 9,708 of DATGQB010000014.1, read as the reverse complement.
CCAACGCAAACAGGTCGCTAAGCACCTCGCTCAAAAGCAGCGCATCGGCAGGATTAAAGCTTACCTCAATAGGAAACAACAGCTGCTGCGTGACAGGCTTGTTGAGCGCCAAACGCTCCGACAGGCGCTCATAAATAATGCGCTCTAATGCACGCTTTAGATGAATGAGCAATACCCCCGACTTCAGGGTGGTCACAATAAAGCCATTCCACTGAATAAAGGCCTGATGCTCGCTGCCCTTATCCCAGCTATCCTCAGCAGCATCTGCCATAAGCTTCAGCTGAGCTGGCTGCTCATCATACCGGGGCATTTCCGGCAATCGCTCCAGCCCCTGTTGGGGTAGCTCAGGGAAAAAAGTATTCATTTGTTGCTTCCATTGCTGCCTTTCATCGCTGCGGTCGATAAAATGTGCTTGTCCAGACTGAGTGAATTTCTGGTATAGATAGCCCTTGCTGAGCTCTTCCTGCTTTTGGGTAGAAAGCGGTACTCTCAGCGCTTCCAAATGCTGAATGTCGGGGTCGAGGGTAAAATCTATCGAGGGCGCCACATTGAACTTATTGAGCGCAAATTTAATCGCCGACTGCAGGTAGGCATATACTATTCGTTCATCGTCAAACTTCACCTCCTGCTTAGTAGGATGCACGTTTACATCTACACGTGCGGGGTCTATTTCCAGAAAGAGTATATAAATCGGATAAGTTTCTTTTGCAATCAATCCTTCGAATGCGGTGCTGACAGCATGATTGAGGTAGGAGCTCTTGATAAATCTGTTATTGATAAAGAAGAACTGATTACCTCGGGTGCGCGTAGCAGCCTGCGGCTTACCTATGTAGCCTTTTATCTGAAGCACCTCCGTATCCTCATCTACCGGAATAAGGTGCTTATCCATATTGCTACCGAGCAGTGCCAGAATACGCTGTTTAAGGTTACCGACAGGCAGGTTGTACTGCTCTACCCCATTGTGCGAAAACTTGAAGGCTATATCCGGATGCGCTAATGCTATACGGATAAATTCATCAAGAATATGCTTCAGCTCAGTGGTATTGGATTTCAGAAAATGACGACGTGCAGGCACGTTATAAAACAAATTACGCACCGCAATGCTCGTACCCTCCTGATGTGCAATAGGCTCCTGCTTAATAACATTTGAAGATTCTATCTCAATGAGCGTGCCCAAAGTTTCCTCCTTTTGCTTCGTTTTGAGCGTCACCTGAGCTACTGCTGCAATGGAAGCCAGTGCCTCGCCTCGGAATCCCTTGGTACGAATCTGAAAAAGATCTTCTATCTTGGTAATCTTAGATGTAGCATGGCGTTCAAAACTCATCCTTGCGTCCGTTGCGCTCATGCCTTTACCATTATCAATCACCTGAATCAGTTCCTTACCGGCATCCTTTAACACCAGCTGAATACTGGTAGCACCAGCATCAACCGCATTTTCAATGAGTTCTTTTACGGCGGATGCAGGTCTTTGAATCACCTCTCCGGCCGCAATCTGATTAGCTAAATGATCGGGTAATAATTTGACAATATCGGACATATCTAGAGCAAGCAAATGCTTTTTTTTGGAACTTTTCGCCTCGTCAAAATTACGTTTACTTTCCCGATTCTGCCTTGATGATGCTATAAGAAAATTAAAAAGCGCTAATATTCGTAACTAAAAGCGACATTATTGCTGCCTGCGAAATAGGCAGTTGAGCGATGAGGATGAAAGCAAACAGCACGCAAATCTTCACGGGTAAACCTTTTCATTCTTTGCCAATGTGCGCCCCCGTCCTCGGTACTGAGCACTACGCCTTTTTCCCCCACAATATAACCTCGCTGGCCTTTAAAAGCTACATCTATATATCGGTCGGTATTAGAGAAAGGATTTTGCCCATTTTTCACTTTGGTGAAACTATTGCCATGGTCAGTACTTTTCGCAATCGTGCCATTAAAGCCCACTATCCAGATAGTATTATTTTCAGTAATTGTGATGGCACGATAATTATCGTCTGTAAGCTGCAGTTGCCTCCAGCTACGCCCACCATCACTACTGCGCAATACGGCTCCATAACCCACCGCAAAGGCAGTATGCTCATCGGCAAAGTAAACATCATTTATGGCAAAGGGAAATGAATCCACTTGCAATACATTCAAATCTTCATCTACCCTGACGATAAGACCGTGTTCAAAGCCATTATTGGCTGCAATCAAAGCTTGATTTTGCGCATTAAAATGCATACCTGTAAAGGAATACCACCAGAAATCACCCAAAAACAACTTCCATTCAGGTTGGTCGGACTTTGCAGCTCGAAACACTTTGCCATCAAAACTACCACCAAACAGAAAACGTTCAGATTCGGCAAAACAAAAAATGGCTTTATTGGAATACTCCACTGCGTCAAAATGCTGCACTTGCCAATGCAAGCCATGATTATTACTCTGAAAAAAATCATTCCGCTCCAGCCGCTGACCACCTACAATATGTATGCGCGCATCAGCATCTACATGCACATCATATAGCTTACCCGCCCCGGTAAATGGTAATGCTATTTGCTGCAAACCATCATCATTCCAGGATTCTTTCTTACAAGCCAGGCATGAAAAAATGAACAAAAATACAAGCAACCGATACATAAATATCAGAATACGTGCCTGATGAATGCTATTCGACAGTGCTATTATTTTCATTGCCAAACTCTACGTGATAAACCTTGATGAGTAATAGAAAATAAGAAAGCAGTAATGGTCCGAATATTAGGCCTATCATTCCAAATACATTAAGACCCAGTATCACCCCAAAGACTGTTATCAGTGGGTGTACATCTCCAAAACGTTTCAGAAACATAAAACGAATAACATTGTCTGACAGCCCCACCACAATAAAACAGTATAAAGCCAGACCAATACCATATTGCACCTCGCCTATCGCAAACAAATAGATACACACAGGCACCCAGACAATCATAGTACCCAAGACCGGTATTACAGATGCCAGTGCAGTGAGCAATGCCCAGAGCAATGCTCCCGGCACCCCACAAAACCAATACCCCAAAAATGCTATCAAACCCTGTGCCACCGCCAAAGCTGGGATGCCAACAGCAGAAGATATTACCAGATTCTGAGTTTCATCCCATATTTCCTTTCTGCTAGCTCTGGCCAGAGGTATTCCGGTTTTGAGCGCCAATTCAAACTTTCTACCACCTAAAAACAGGAAATAAGCAATAAAGAGTGCAGTAAAAATATTGGCAAACAAATGCGCCATGGCATTGAACAATCTCGGCAGCAAAGTGATCGCGCGTTGCACATAGCCCAGTATTTGCTCCTGACTAACGGTGATTTGCGGAAATCTTTCCACCACAAAATTGTAGGTATAAATAATTGCTTGCTTTATTTGCTCTGAATTATCTATAAGCTCATTTACTTTGGGCGTGAGCACCACACCAATTCCGTAAAGCGGAGCCGTAAGTGTTATCAGCAATCCTATCACAATAGTAAGAGATGCCAGCCAAGGCTTCCAGCCTCTACGGGCAATCAATCTAAAATAGGTAGAACGAAACATAATATAAATGGCAGCCGCGCCCAAAAAACCCGGTATGAAATAAGCCAGTTTCCACACGATTACCACTCCTAACAGAATGATTAACAGCAAGACAATTATCTGCTTAATGATATTATTGTCAATTTCTCTCATACAACAAATTTGCAGGAAAATTAAGAAAAAAAGGCCTTTTAGGAAGTTTTTAGGATATTCTTTTAATAAATACTAAGAATTTCGTAAATTTAGCATGCAAAGCAAATTTCAGCTAATATTTAAATTAGATTTGCGACAGAAAAACATTCTTTAACCTAATAAAAAACAAAATATGGCAAACGCAGGAAAAACAGTAGCGACTTTATTAATTGGTACAGTGGTAGGTGCCGCAGTTGGTTACATTCTTGGTACTGATAAAGAAAAACGTGATGAGCAATTGGACAAACTGAAAGATTCTGTAAACAAGCTCAAAGACAAAGTGGCAAAGAAAACCAAAGATCTTGAACAAGAGATTTTTGAAAACTAAGCGCTTTTAATATCCAGCTTTTTGGCTTTTTAGCATCTACTAGGTATCTTTGTTTAAACCAATAAAGCAAGAAACTTGGAAAATCCTATAAAAGCACTTAGAAGATATATAACCCGTTACGTTAACCTACGCATGGAGGAGTTTCGCTTAGAAGCTTTGGAGCGCGTGGTCAACATAACGGGTTATTTTGTTTTTGGTATTATCATCTTTTTTCTGGCTATCATTATGTTAGCTTTCGCAGCTTTCGGGCTGGCAGAATATCTGGGCGATGTGTTCAATAGCAGATTTGCCGGCTATTTCGCAGTCTCAGGTGTGTTTCTGATTTTCATCCTAATCCTTTTGGCACTCAAAAGAAAGATATTCAATCTGGTAGGTGGCAAGCTACTCTGGATGCTTACACAACCACGCAAGCCGAGGGCCGATGAAGATGAAGATGAATTTAATAACTAAAGACCATGTGTCGCTCAGCTCTATAGGACAATTATTATGGCAACAACCCGAAGAAGAAAATACAAGTCTTTTCGCTCTGTAGATGCTTTACAGAAAGCGCAACAGCAGGTAAAGCGTGAATATAAAGATTTAGAAGAAAACGCCCTAGGCAACATACTGAACCCGCTTCAAATTGGTCTTTCTGTAGTGCCAACCTTGTTCGGTTTGTTTAAAGGTAGAAATACAACCAAGGCGCCGCTGGCGAAAACCAGCGGATTAAATCTGCACCTTCCCTCATTTAAATCTCCCACACTCCGTCCCGACGTACAGCCAGTAATGGCCTCTAAATCCAAGCGCAGTCTGTTGCAAAGAATATTTCGCTCCTTAATAAGATGGCAACTGTTCGAACTAGGACTTATGCTACTCAAAAGAGTACTTAAAAAGAAGCCCAAAAACTAGTCTATCTCGCCTTCACTTTATTTGATTAGTAGCGACTTTAGACCACTTTATTAAGCCCATCCAACTATAGGTGCTGTAGCTGCCGAATACACTGTTCACTGCATTCCGTTCGGAGCAAAATGCTTTTACATAGTACTCAGTTATGATGCCGGTAACCCACGCACGGCGATGCATATCATTATGCGAGTTCCTGTTCCGTATGATTAGCTATTTGGGAATTTTACAATCATGCAGTAGGCACTAAGGGAAACAAGGAGGATAAAAAAAAGCTGCCTACACAGACAGCCAATTTCTTATAATAAGTATCATCAAAATACTCCACGCTCCTTTTAAAAGGCATTAAGCCACTACTTTGGGTGCATCAGCAACACCAGCTCTTTTTTGGAAAGCCTTAGTCATCTCCATGCTCACCGCCTGACGCTCAATCACGATATTTGTATTTCTATCAATCTCCAATAATAAAGTACCATCGTCATTAGCACGTAAGATTTTCCCATGAATACCGGAGGAGGTAACCACTTTTTCTCCAGCCACCAATGATTCGGCAAATGCTTTTTGCTCTTTAGCCCGTTTTTGCTGTGGACGTATCATAAAGAAATACATTACCACAATCATTGCCAACATGATAAAAAGTGAACCCATACCACCGCCAGGTTGAGCACCTGCTTGTAACAAAATGTTTGTCAACATAAAATTTTAGAATTTAATTTTTGAGACGCAAAGATAGGTAAAAAAAGGCAGTAATAATTGTGAAAAATACCTTATTCCCAGCGTACTTCTGGTGGTAAAAACTGACGCACGTCGCCGTTGTATCTAATAACATCCCTGACCAAAGTTGAGGACACCGTAGAATACTCAGGTGAACTGGTCAAGAAGATGGTCTCTATATGCTTGCTCAGCATACGATTCATATCTGCTATACCTTTTTCATACTCAAAATCACTTACATATCTGATGCCTCTGAGTATAAAATTGGCACCAATTTTCTCGCAATAGTCAATGGTGAGCCCTTCGTAGGCATGGGCCTCTACCTTATCCGTATCTTTAAAGATTTCCTGTAGCCATGCCAGTCGCTGCTCCGGACTAAACATCGGCTGCTTACTGGAATTAAGTCCAATACCGATAACAATTTTGTCAAACAAAGGTAATGCCCGACGCACAACGTCAACATGGCCAAGTGTAATGGGGTCAAATGTTCCCGGGAATAATGCTACACGCATGTCAAATGATTTATGATAATAGATATTGAATACTAAAATGGGCTTTGAAAATCTTCAAAAGCAACAAAAGACTTATCTCTGGGCGACAATACCGGAGCCTGGCATTCCCAGTCAAAACCAAAACTATTCCACAATATACCCGTATCAGATGCTTTATGATAGCCTGAAGACACCAGGTAAAAGGTCATGGCTCCCTCATCAAGCGACTTAAAGCCATGGGCAAAACCCGGAGGAATATAATAGGCCTGATGATTTTCTGCCGAAAGTACCCTGGCTTCATACTGCCCATAACTGGGCGAATCTTTCCGTAAATCCAATATAACATCCAAGATAGCGCCTTGTGGGCAAAACACAATCTTCGCATGCTCATGTGGCGGCATTTGAAAATGCATGCCTCGAATCACATCTTTGGCAGACAAAGAAAAGTAGCTCTCCTGCAAATCAAAAGCTATATCTGCGCCCGCAGCGAACAATGCAGCATTAAAAGTTTTGACAAAAGTACCGCGTTCATCGTCAAATTTGGGCAGAGTAATCAAAAAGGCATCCTTGAGCGACAATTCCTGAAATTCCATGCTACTGTCTTTTACATTGGAAAACAAATGTAAAGATTAATTTGATGCTGCCACAGGGGAGATAAAAAATTGTGAACAAAATTCTAAAAAGAATTGATATACTAAACCTTATGCGTAAGCTTGGGTCTATGCTAATGTGCTAAGTAAAAAACAAGTTGCAACGAGTAGAGATTAGTACAGAACTAAATCATTTTTTTAACCCCAAATTTTAAGCAGTATGAGCAACAAGATTTTAGGATTCGCATTAGGGATTTTCACACTGGCATCTTTGAGTGCTATGGATAGTTCTGCACAACAAAAGAAAATGCACCATGGTCCGCATAAAGTAGTAAAAGTACACCCTCATCCTCATAAGGCACATAAAGCACATAAACACGCCAAACGCCGTGCACATGTACACCACCCTCAGCCCAAAACGATTGCACAAATTAAGGCAGAGGAGCGCTATCACAAACGTGCCATCAAAGCACACAAAAGAGCGCTAAAACATAAAAAAGCGATGGCTAGACATGCACACTTCGGATATTAGGACATAAAGAAGATGAAACTTAATAAATCTACGACCTATTTACAGTAAGGGCAGCCCCATTATTACCGCGGCTGCCCTTATTATGTTTCACTGTGCATGGCATCCTCACAACAACACTTTGCCAACAAGTTTCGAGCCACTCAATGACATGCTTATAAGGAAGGACAGCTAAAATTTACGTCTAAGTACAACTGCACTACCCCCAAACATGATAATCCTGCCCAAGAGATGAATGCGGCCAAGCAGCCTTTGCTGTAGGGGGCGGGGCACAAAATAATGCGCCCCAAACATCGCACTAAATTACATGCTGCTCAGAAACAGCCGGCAGCTTGAGACTCTAATATAAAATAACCGCAGTACTATTTCGTGATAATACCCGCAGACCGCCCTTAACCTGCCCAGCCCTCTCTATCCAAACTGCGATATTGAATAGCCTCGGCCACATGCTCTGCCTTAATTGTTGCAGCCTCTGCCAGGTCGGCAATGGTACGCGCCACCTTTAAAATCCTGTCATATGCCCGAGCAGAAAGATTGAGCTTTTGCATAGCCACCTTGAGTAGGTGCGCCCCTACGCTGTCGAGCTGGCAATGCTCACTGAGCAATTTACTGTTCATCATAGCATTGCAGTACACTCCTTCGATAGCATGATATCGCGCTAATTGAAGATTGCGGGCCTTCACTACACGCTCTCTTATTACCGCACTTGATTCGGCCTTTGCTTTATTGGCCAGTTCAGAGAATGGCACTGGGGTCACCTCTACATGCAAGTCGATTCTATCCAGCAGAGGCCCGGAAATCTTATTCAGATAACGTTGCACCATTTGCGGTGAGCAGGTACACTCTTTTTCAGGATGGTTGTAATAGCCGCAGGGGCAAGGATTCATGGAGGCAATTAGCATAAAACTGGCAGGATAATCCAGGCTGATTTTGGCACGCGAAATAGTAACCCTACGCTCCTCCATGGGCTGCCGCATTACTTCCAACACTGTGCGCTTAAACTCCGGTAGCTCATCCAGAAAGAGGACACCATTATGCGCCAATGAAATCTCACCCGGCTGAGGGAATCCGCCCCCCCCAATCAGCCCCGCATCCGAAATGGTATGATGCGGACTGCGAAAGGGCCTATGCGCTATGAGGGAAGCATTATCAGGAAGCCTACCGGCAACTGAATGAATCTTGGTAGTTTCTAAAGCCTCTTGCAAGCTAATTGGGGGCAAAATGGTAGGCAATCGTTTTGCAAGCATCGTTTTACCGGCTCCCGGAGGCCCAATGAGAATTGCATTATGACCACCAGCCGCCGCTATTTCCAAAGCGCGCTTGATATGCTCCTGCCCTTTCACTTCATCAAAATCTATATCGAATGATTCCTGAGCGGCTGCAAACTCAGCACGAGTATCCACCATCGTAGGTCTCGCATCCGACTCGCCAGTGAGCAGAGCAATCACTTCTTTGAGATGTGCACAGCCATAAACTTCCAAATTATTCACCATGGCAGCCTCCCGCGCATTTTGCACAGGTACAATTAGCCCTTTAAACCCCTCCTTTCGTGCCTGAATAGCAATGGGCAAAGCCCCTTTGACAGGTCGCAAGGTGCCGTCGAGCTGGAGCTCGCCCATGATTACATATTGCTGCAGCAGGTTGGGGTCGAGCTGCTCAGTAGCTGCCAGCATCCCGATAGCTATAGGCAGGTCATACGCAGAACCCGCTTTGCGGATGTCAGCAGGCGCCATGTTTACCACCATCTTATACCGGGGACTCTTATAACCATTATTACGATAGGCAGACAAAATCCTATCCACACTCTCCTTTACCGCATTGTCCGGCAGGCCTACGATAAAATAACCCGAGCCCGGAGCTGTGTCCACCTCGATGGTGATAGTCATGGCATCTACCCCATGCACCGCACTACCAAATAATTTTACCAGCATAAAACTTTATCTCATCAAAGCTGCAATTTAACCAAAAAACCGGCAAGCTCGTCTCAACTAAATACTAACAAGTTGCAAACACAGGCATGCATTGAATTGGCAGAAGATTCAAAAAAGCTAAAGAGCGCATAGCATATTGAATACCACCGTGTTACATTCCATCAATGGCCATTCTGAAAAAATTTTCGGACAAAAAGCAAAGAAAAATTTTGCGATTAAAAAATTAATCCTATCTTTGCAATCCCAAAGCGAAAGAGCTAAGGGCTTAAAGATAAAAGGATTGGTAGTTCAGTTGGTTAGAATGCCGCCCTGTCACGGCGGAGGTCGCGGGTTCGAGTCCCGTCCAGTCCGCAAAATTCAATTGATTCGGTTGAATTTGCATAATTTTTATCTTTGCATTTATAAATTCGTTCCAATAAGGATTGGTAGTTCAGTTGGTTAGAATGCCGCCCTGTCACGGCGGAGGTCGCGGGTTCGAGTCCCGTCCAGTCCGCAAGAGAGTCGTACAGTATCGTACGGCTCTTTTTGCTT
>DATGQB010000013.1:0-4389 GCA_035304405.1 Edaphocola sp. | reverse complement strand
CCGCCGCCAGCGAAAACCATTGTACAATCTCCGTTCAGCTAAACTTTTCATGCTTTGGGCCTCTAAAAAACTAAAGCGGCGGGGCACGCCCAAAAAATTTACAAAAAGAAAGTAATCATGCAGCTTGCTGAGCGAGTTTGGGGGTGGAAAACAAAAAAGGCAAACAAGCATTATAACTTGTTTGCCTCTGGTGGAGAATACCGGAATCGAACCGGTCACCTCTTGCATGCCATGCAAGCGCTCTACCAAATGAGCTAATTCCCCGTTTTGGTTCGCAAATGTAAAACGCTTTTTTCAAACCTCCAAATTTATTTTTTCTCGCACCACCATGCCCCCTCCTGCGGCACGCTAAAAACCTTTATATCAGTCGCTTTCAGTTCATTACGATACCGCTCCGCCTGCCCTCTGCCAAAGCTGGCATCGAGTACTACCAAGGCATCAGGCCACAAATCTTTAAGCAAGGCGGCGTCGAGCTGAGCTGCTCTGCTGAGTATCACCACATCCAAGCCTTCCTGAGGCAGCTGGGCAGCGTTGGCCAGAAAAGCGATTCGCCGCTCACCCACTCTCCAATATTTATTTTCTACAGGGTGCAATTGGCGCTGCGCTAACCTATGGTGTAGGGCAGATGGTCGCAAAATATATTCATTTAGCGCCGTACTCATGGTATCCGACAAAAAGGCCTGCGCGCTCTTGCCACTGATATACTCCAGGCATGACTGGTTGGCTCCTGCGTAAACTACCAGCTTTTGCCTTTGCATAGCCTGCCAGTCTTGCAATAGTAAGTTTACACCGAATCCCAAAAGCAAACATAAGCCAACATATAGAGCTATGAGCTTTTTGCGTAACCCAAACACAGATAAAGCTATGATTGCTGCCATCAACAGCCAGTAATCAAAAGCATCCAGGGGGATGAGACGGCTCAAGTCCCAACTATGTGCGTTCATCCATGCTATGACGGCATTGAACTTAAGAGTAATGGCTGTAAGCGCCGAGCCTACAAACGCCGCTATGCCAGCCCAGCCAATGAGGCCAAAAAACATAATCAAAAATGCCATCAGCATCTGACAAAGGCTGAAAACGGCTGCCAACACATTGGCACCCAGAAACCATACCGGAAACTGATGAAAATAATATATCACCAAAGGAAATACCAGAACCTGCACCGACAGGCTTACCGCTACTGTATCCCATACCCAACGCACTATCAGGTAGCGAGGCGTCCACACACGCTTGATGGGCTGATAGAATAGAAAGATAGACAGCACCGCCAGAAAGGATAATTGCACCCCAACATGAAACAACCAGTATGGATTTACAAGCAACATTATCAAAGCATTGAGCGAGAGTAAATGCAGATTATTCTGCGGACGACGCAATAGCAAACTCACTGTAATGAGTGTAAAACCTATGGCTGCACGCACTGCCGAGGGCGGGAATCGACACAGACTCACATAGAGCCACACAAAGGGCAATACAAGCAAATATTTGAGCCACAGCCGACGCTTGTCTTTAATCCAAAAAAGGGGCAAAACCATGAGGGCAAACAATAAATTGACGTGCATTCCGGAGATAGCAATAATATGACTGATGCCTGTATTGGCATATTCTGCGCTCATTTGTTTATCGAGATGTTCATCTTCATTGAGCAAAGTGGCCATGGTCAGTGCGCGGGTTTTGCTGTCGGGAATGAATGTATCCAATTGGTGCAGCAGCAAAGCGCGCAAGTCGGGGATGATACCGGGCGAGGGCCTAGATTCCAGCACTGATATATCCCCGGGCGCAAGAAAAGCCTGATGATAAATACCCTCCCTCCGCAGCTTTGCAGCGAAATCAAAGCTACCTGGATTATTATTATGGCTTATGGCTTGTAGCTTATTGGCGACCACAAGGGTTTGCCCCTGAGTATAGTCTGTATGCAGCTTTTGCTTGTACACGTAAAGTTGTACCCTACCATGCATGGGCTGCCAACGCCCCTCCACATAAGCCCGCTCTACACTGACAGGCAACAAAAATGTGCGTGCCTTTTCGGAGGGATTTTCCAGCAAGCGCACAACAAATGCCTCTGCCTGATGTATAAAGTGACCGTACCAGCGTGCATCATTGGTAGGATTGCCCGAGGCTGCACTACTCATTCCTAAAACAACCATCGCCAACATCAGCATAGTGTGCGCAATGGGCAAGTTAAAAACGGTGAAATAAGCCGGCCTAGAAAAGAACATCGTTGCGGCAAATAGCAGCAGGCTCACAAGAACCAGCCAGACTGGAGATAGGCTGCTCCAAAGATGTACCTGCAGCAGCAGGCCAAGGATATATGCCGCCAGCAGCCCAAGCATGGGCATGCGGCGCAAGCTAAAATAAGTATTCATAAGTGTAGGTTAATGATTATGAATGCTTAATAGTTGTTCCAACAAAAAAAAGCTTTACAAAGCCAAAATGCTCACGCCAATATACGAAAAAACCCCTTTGCAAAAAAGCAAAGGGGTTTTTTTATTAAGATTTCCTATATTTTAGTTATTTAACTGACGTTTGAATTCGTCCATACCACGGTCTTCGTAATTATACCAAATAGTACATGCATGACCCACTACCAGAAGAGCCCAAGTAGCAGTAATCCAAGCCGGCCAAGGATATACCCAACCATCAGCGCCTGCATAAAGTGTATACCACATAATAGCATTAGCAATGGCAAATACTACTAAGTGAACAAAAAACATTGAAACTTGCTTACCAGTATGTTTAATTTTCTTTGGCATAATCTTATTTGTTTGTGCTGCAAATATAGGTCAAAACCAACGAACTTTCACAAATATTTATTTTAATTTGCCTGACTGCGCTTGTATTGCTCAAGGGTACTCCCCACAAAATCTTTTACCTGCGCCTCAAACTCCTCCTTAGCGGATAAAAATTCAATTTCTATCGGCAGTATCCAAATGGGCAGGTTCCATTCCTGCAGTTGCTCCCTTTTGACACTAAGCCGCGCTGCATCTTTTTCAGTGGTTACAATCACCACATCCTTAGCCCCTAATTCAAGGAAACGATTGTGCAGGCCATCTAAATCTTTATTGGTAAAATAATGATGGTCGGGAAAGGAGTACAGGGTCACATCTTTTACCATTGATTGCAAATGCCCTTCTACAGGCCCCGGCTTTGCAATACCGGTAAGCAGTAACACATGCATATCCGGGCTCAAAACACTAGGCTCCCCTGTTTGCCATTCATACATTTGACCGTAACGCACCGTACTGAAAAACACTTTCTGATGCGGCTTGGGTGCTATAGCCCTTACGATTTCGGCTCTTTGCTGCATATCCAGATTGGGCGGACACTTGCTTACGATAATCATATCGGCACGTTGATAACCACTGCGCCATTCTCTCAGATTGCCCGAAGGCAACACAAAATCTTTGTAAAAAGGCGCCTGAAAATCGGTAAGTAAAATGTTCAGCCCCGGCACCACTGAGCGATGCTGAAAAGCATCATCGAGCAGTATTACCTCCACATCAGGGCGCTCACTCATAATCATTGGCATACCAATGATACGCTGCTCACACACTGCTACTACAGCATCAGGAAACTTCATGGCGAACTGCATGGGCTCATCGCCCAGCTCATAGGCAGTATGCTGCTTTTTGGCCATTAAAAATCCCTTGGTACGGCGACGGTAGCCTCTGCTCAGAGTAGCCACCTGATACTCTTTGCTCAGCAGCCTTATAAGATATTCTATATGCGGCGATTTCCCGGTTCCTCCGGTACTGAGATTACCCACCGAAATCACAGGCATGGGAAAACGCATGGAGCGAATTATTCCCCTATCAAAAGCTTTATTACGAAGCCACATAACAAAGGTATATAGGAGCGACAATGGCGAAAGCACTATCTTTAATATGACAATCAACGATTTAAGCATAAAAAAGCTATTTCAGCGCCTACAAAACTAAAGCTTTTCGGGCGCACAGCGGCGGTAGAAATCCGAAGGAATACAATAAAATCCTACTTATAGGACTAGTATTTTGGCCAGCACCCACACTTACCACCTAGCAAACAATGCACTGGCCCTCAGGGTGAGCACAGAATTGGAGCAAAAAAAACACATGACTCCGCCAAGGCATGCTTATATATGGAACACAATGCATAAGTTTGTTCAGGCAATTTACATAAGCCACACTACAGTATATTTTCTACAAAATTGAACTCATGAATAAAATGGAAAGCCTTTGGCATGGAGCCACGAACCAGGACAGGCTACTGTAATCCCAGATTACGCATTAGACTCTTTATATAAAATTATTCTTGCTTCTAATCCACTTCAATAGCTCAAAAACCATAATTTATTATGCTTTTTTCACTATTTTGTGGATTATTTGCCATAATAATTTTCTCTTAAATTCC
>DATGQB010000012.1:0-10250 GCA_035304405.1 Edaphocola sp. | reverse complement strand
CGCCACTGCATAACGGCCGAGCAAAGGAGGCAGGAAAAACTTACACTTTGTTGAGAATATAATATATACTATCTTTATACCATTATCCGAAGCAGTCCTATTATTCATTGCCATGAAGTTGCCCTTTTTAATAGCCTCGATAAGTATTTGCTGCAGCTCAATGTTGCACGCGCAGGGATTGCATTTTTCGCAATATTATAATGCCCCGCCCCTACTCAATCCTGCTAATACCGCTTTATACCCAATGGAAGACTTTAGTTTGGGTGTAAACTACAGAGACCAATGGGCAAACATACCGGCACCTTTTAAAACCATTGCGGCACATGGCGACTGGCAAATGATGCGCAACAACAATATAACCAATTGGCTGGGTATGGGCCTTGCTTTTTACTCGGATAAGGCCGGAGATGGCTTGCTTTCGATGAATAAAATACAGGCTTCGCTGGCTTATCATGTGCAATTGGACGATTGGAGTATGCTTTCCGGTGGTGTTTCTGTGGCTTATGCGCACCGTCAGATTGATTTTGCCCGACTCACATTTGATGTACAGTGGGATGGATTTAAGTTTGATAGAGGCAATCCAAACCAGGAGCCTTTTGTACGCAAATCCACCAGCTATGCCGACATTATGCTGGGTCTGAATTATGCTTATTTTCCTAATGAAGATTTTTATATCAAAGTGGGGGCAGGTCTCATGCACATCAACAGGCCTGTACAGTCATTTTATGAAGCGCAGCAGCGCATAGGCATGCGCCCCATAGCCAATGTGGATATGTTATGGAAAACGGCAGAGCGCTTTATTGTAAATCCGTCGATTTACTATAGCTATCAAAGCGGCGCTTCCGAATTAATTTTTGGCAGCACCTTCAACACTGCGGTAGGCGAAATGGGATTGAATAATGCGCTTATATATGGCCTTTACTACCGCATGGGCGAGAGTTTTATACCTGTGCTGGGTATGGAATTCAACCAATTTAAAATAATGTTTTCTTACGACATAACCACCTCAGCCTTAAGCACAGCCAACAGAAGCATGGGAGCAGCGGAACTAGGCATCGTATTTAAAGGCTTTTACAGCTCCCATTCCCGAGGACGGGATGGTTTTAACTGTCCTAGATTTTAACAAAAAAATAGCGGCAATAAGGCTTATATATAAACGCAACTTGTTATATTTGAAACGATAAGAAAACACTCAAATTCATGGAAGTAGAAAAATCAAAAATTCTCTTAGTAGAAGACGATACTAACTTAGGTCAAGTATTAAAAAACTATCTTGAACTGCATGACTACGTAGTAGAACTATGCAGAGACGGAATTCTGGGCTTAGCAGCCTTTAGAAGAGAAAAATTTGACATCTGTCTGCTGGATGTAATGATGCCCAACATGGACGGCTTCACATTGGCAGAAGAAATCCGTAATATAGACCCTGATGTTCCTTTGTTTTTCCTTTCTGCACGTAGCATGAAGGATGATGTAATTACCGGCTACCGCCTTGGTGCTGATGATTACATAGCCAAGCCTTTTGACAGCGAAGTACTCCTGCATAAAATTAAGGCTATTCTTAAACGCAATCAGGAAATTCAAGAGAAGAACCCAACGGTTACGGATTTTGAAATCGGCAAATTTAAGTTTAATAGTAAATTGCGCATTCTCTCCATTGACGGCAGAGAGGTAACTTTATCGCCCAAGGAGAATGCCCTTCTGCAAATGCTGGCAGAATACAAAAATGATCTGCTGCCTAGAGAGCAGGCACTAAAACGCATTTGGGGCAGTGATACTTACTTCAACGGCAGAAGTATGGATGTGTATATCGCCAAGCTGCGTAAATATCTGAGCGATGACCCCAAAGTGAGTATTGTAAATATTCACGGAAATGGTTTCAGATTAGTAGTGGAAGAATAACTTACTACTATTCCTACTATATCAAAAAGAGGCAAGCGTTGTAAACGTTTGCCTCTTTTTCATAGTTAATCCCAGATTACGCATTAGGAATTTAAAAGAAAATTATTATGGCAAATAATCCACAAATTAGTGAAAAAAGCATAATAAATTATGGTTTTTGAGCTATTGAAGTGGATTAGAAGCAAGAATAATTTTATATAAAGAGTCTAATGCGTAATCTGGGTTAATGTTTCCGCCCTTATTCTTTCTTCATTACCGCCACAATTGCTCTCCAAGTGGTGCTACGATTATTGATAAACAAATCCTTGGCACCGGGCTTATTCTCCAAATAATCTGAAAGCGCTGTCGTCTGACTGCTCAGCAACACCAAGGCTTTTTTGATATCTTTATAAAATTTCAAATCACTCTTTTTACCAGCCGGAGATTCTACATCTACCAGCTTTTGCAGCTCATCTACCAAATAACGCAAGGTGGATTTTTGCTGTTCTGTATATTCTTTGGCTGCCTCGCCAGACAGCTTGCCTGCATCTATTAGCTCATAGGCAAATTCCTGCCCTTTATACACATTATACAAGAGTATGCCCACTGTAGCCTCAAACATATCCTGTCTTACTTTTATCACTTGCCTGCTCATTGGTGCTTCATTTTCGCTTTGTGACTGGCTAAATGATTGCAGCCCCATGCATAAGACTGATATTAATAGGATTATTTTCTTCATTTTATATTTTTTTATCGGTAAATTAATTTATGCTTCTACCGGCTCCTCCTCCGCGGCACCTTCGGCTTCTATAACCTCAACACGCTCTACTATCAGATTATCAATAATAAACTTCTGACGTGCGGGGGTGTTATTGCCCATAAAGTATTCCAGAAGTTTTTGAATCGGCGCATCCTTGCTTATCAGCACTGGTTCTTTCTTCATATCCTCGCCGATAAATTTGCCAAACTCTTCAGGTGAAATTTCACCCAAACCTTTGAATCGGGTAACCTCCGGTTTGCGTCCGAGCTTGGCTATGGCCTCCTGCTTTTCGGCTTCGGTATAGCAATAGATGGTTTCTTTCTTATTGCGCACCCTGAATAAAGGTGTTTCTAAAATATAAACATGTCCATTACGCACCAAATCCGGGAAAAATTGCAGGAAAAAGGTCATTATCAGCAATCGGATGTGCATACCATCCACATCCGCATCGGTCGCAATGACGATATTGTTATAACGCAATCCATCCAGACCATCTTCTATGTTGAGGGCGTGCTGCAAAAGATTGAATTCTTCGTTTTCATACACCACCTTCTTAGTAAGGCCAAAACTATTTAATGGCTTACCTCTCAGACTAAACACTGCCTGTGTTTCTACATCTCTACTCTTGGTTATAGAGCCACTTGCAGAGTCACCCTCAGTGATAAATATGGTGGAGGCCAACTGTTTTTCTCTAAACTCTTCGCGATTCTTTGCAGGAGGCTCTGCACTGAGATGCACCCTACAGTCGCGCAACTTTTTATTGTGCAGATTGGCTTTTTTAGCACGCTCAGTGGCAATTTTACGGATGCCGGAGAGCTCCTTTCTTTCCCTTTCGCTCTGCTCAATACGCTTCTTGAGCGCTTCTGCTACCGCCGGATTTTTATGCAAATAGTCATCCAGACTTTTGGACAAGAAATCCATCACAAAAGTCTTCATAGACGGGCCTTCCGGTGCTACATTCTGAGAGCCCAGCTTTGTTTTGGTCTGGCTTTCGAATACCGGCTCCTGCACCTTTACGGCTATAGCAGCACATATCGTCTGCCGTATATCTGAAGCCTCATAATCTTTCTTGAAAAAATCTCTTATGGTCTTAACATAAGCCTCTCTGAAAGCCTGCTGGTGTGTACCACCCTGGGTTGTATGCTGCCCGTTTACAAAGGAGTAAATATCTTCTCCGTAGGCTCCGGTATGCGTAATCGCTACCTCAATATCATCTCCTTTCAGGTGTATGATAGGATAGCGCAATTCGTCCGGATTGGTCTTGTTTTCCAGCAAATCCAGCAAACCATTTTTCGACAAGAAACGCTTACCATTAAGGTAAATAGCCAAACCTGCATTCAAATAACAGTAATTCCAGATTTGGTTCTGAACGTAATCATTGATATAATGATAGTTCTTAAAAACGGTATTATCCGGTATGAAGGTTACTTCTGTTCCATTAGCTTCGGTGGTAGGCATCTCTTCCGATTCTGATACCAGATTACCTTTCTCAAATGTAGCCGTTTTACATTTCCCATCACGATAAGCTGTAACCACAAAGCTGCTACTCAGGGCATTTACCGCCTTGGTACCCACACCGTTAAGCCCTACCGACTTTTGGAAAGCCTTGCTGTCATATTTGGCACCGGTATTGATTTTACTCACCACATCCACCAGCTTACCCAGCGGAATACCACGACCAAAATCTCTTACGGTGACGCTGCCATCCTGAATGGTAATATTGACCTGCTTACCAAAGCCCATAGTATATTCATCTATACTATTATCAATCACCTCTTTTAGTAGTATGTAGATACCGTCATCCATACTGCTACCGTCGCCAAGCTTTCCTATGTACATACCCGGTCTCAGGCGGATATGCTCTTTCCAGTCTAGCGACTTAATACTACTCTCGTCATAATTTGCTGCACTCATATCTTAACTAAAAGGTATATATTCAAAAATATCAAAATCGCTACCTACTGCGCAAGTTTCCAAAATGGCTTCCAGACCGCTTTCGACCCATTTCAATCAAATGCGGTTTCTATAGAATAGATTTCCACGGAAACTAGTGTATCAAACGACTTTTTGAACAGAACACAAATGTAAGGCATTGATGCCTATTTTTTCGACTCAGCACTTATTTTGGTACCATAAATTTTAGCATCACAAAGCAAAAATGCAATTTATCTTCATGTTTATCAAAACATATTCATAAGTGCAAAATTTGAAATGCTCACAAATTATGGATAATGGTAACCGGATTTGAAGAAACCTCTATTCTTCCCAATGCCGCAGCCGCCCATCCCTGCCCGATTACTGACTTTACTTTCCAGCATTTAATGATGACTACCAGACAAAAAGTAGGCAGCCTATCTAAACAGAAATGAATGCTTGGATAGGCAATAAGTACGGAACTATAATATTTGCGCAGCGGAATTCATGCTCAGGCTGTAGCAAACTAATTCAGACGGAAATGAAACCTCGGAGATGATACCAGTTATTTTGCCGCAATACCGGCACCTGAGCGGCCAAAAATGTCTTTGTTTTTTGGAAAGGCCTAAAAAATTGATGTGCAAGTTTCAAATTCGAAGTCCAGATTATGGAGCGATGCCTTAATAGTGTATTGACTTTGCCCTGCAAGACAGCTTGCTCAGCTTGTCATTAATCGTAATACTTCCTCCACTGCTCAAGTAATGCTAGGCCCATCTCGGTCAGTACAGATTCCGGGTGAAATTGAAGCCCCAAAATCGGATATTGGGTATGAGTAAATGCCATGAGGCTATTGTCATCCATGGCATAAGCCAGAGGTTCGAGTGCTGAATGCTCATAATCCGTTACCAACAGAGAGTGATAGCGCATCACTTCCATCTGCTCGGGCATATGCTGAAATACATGCTTATTGTTGTGCGCTATTTTGCTGGTCTTGCCATGCATGGGGTATGCAGCCCGCTGCACTTTGGCACCAAAATACTGCGCCAGCGCCTGATGACCCAGGCAGATGCCTAATATTGGCACTTTGTTATGAAAATAGTCTATCACTTCCATAACCACGCCCGCATCGTCTGGAGTTTTGGGCCCCGGAGAGAGAATAATGCGCTCGGGTGCTATGGCTATGATTTCCTCAAGGGTATATTCATCATTCTGAATACAACGCACATCCGCCTGCAATTGCAGGAGATAGTCCAGTAGTATTCTGGAAAAAGAATCGTAATTATCTATCAATAACCACATAGCTAAGGCAGCCGCTCATTGATTTTGTCCAATACCCCATCTAGCTCTTTATAGCTCTGTTTTACGAAGGGCAGCACCGCTCCAAATGCGGTAAACGACCAGGGAGCTATTGGCGCTACAATATTGTATGTTAGAGAGCTGGATTTAGTTTCTTCTTTTATCAGATTCACTTTATCGCCCAGCCACAATACCGTGCTAAAGATAAAGCTCACCACAAAGGCATATACCAGCATGCCGGCCAGCCGATTTAGTCCGCCAAGCTTCACTTTTTTGAGCGAATTATCCACCGTCTTGCCCACAAAAAACACGAAAAGCATTACCAGGCTGAAAACCAGAAAAAAAGAAATCATAGGCACCCAAGGCCCCAGCGCCGAAGATTCGTCAAAAAAATACAGAGATACCTTTCCCGAAAGCTTCACAGCGGCCAGCACCGCCACTATCATGGCCACAGATGAAAAAAGCACCTGCACGATACCCTTGCGGTAGCCTTTAAATCCATACCATACCAGCAGTACCAAAAAAATAAAATCTATTCCCACACTTCAAAATTTGCCATCAAAAATTACGAATTACAATGCCTTGTCCGTCTGAAGCATGGCTCCGGCATTTGTAATTCGTAAAAAGAGATAAATCACTTCGCCAGGCAATTATTGCAACAGCTTTTTCACCATATCAGCAATAGCTTTTCCTTCGGCTTTTCCGGCCAGCGCCTTGTTGGCGGTACCCATTACTTTACCCAAATCAGCTGCTGAGCTGGCACCCACCTGAGCTATAATAGCCTTCAGCTCCGCTTCCAGTTCTGCTTCTGAGAGCTGGGCGGGCAAAAATTTGTTTATTACATCTATTTCTTCCTGTTCTTTAGCAGCCAGGTCGGCTCTGCCTTGCTGTGTATAAATTTCCAGCGAATCTTTACGTTGCTTGGCCATCTTGGTCAGCAGTTTCAGCTCTTCGGCCTCAGTAAGCGCGTCCTTCGCACCGGCCGCAGTTTTTTCTACCAAAATAGCAGCTTTGATAGCTCTCAATGTTCTGAGCGCCACCTCGTCTTTAGCGCGCATTGCATCTTTCAGATGCTCCATTACTTTTGATTCTAAGCTCATATGGGGTCTATTATTTTAGCTTTAATTCGAAGCTCAAAAGTACAGAATTCTTTGTATAGGAAATGATAAAGCACATAATCTAATAGCGCCGCTTCACCGGCAGCCCGCCCCATCCTGTCATTGTTAATGCATTATAATTATTCAATATTTTTGGGCGTGCCCTCCGGGCCGGGCTATTCGTTACAAGTCCTCACCGGCAGGGCCTCTGCGGTTATAGCCCCTCAAGCGAGCAACATATAGCTTAATGCAGCGCCAGGCAATCAGTACCCTGCCGGCTCCGGGCTTTACACTCCTATCCCTCACGCAGCAGAGGCTGGCTCATTCCTCCTGAAGCAGGATCACCACACTATCCACTTCCAGCCTGCCCTAAGTTTTTAGTACTTTACTGCCCCGCTTTCATGCATTTGAACTTATTTTGCAAGTCAAGACAATGACTCATGCTCGAACGGGATTTTTACGATACTTTACTTAAATATAACTGGCGACACTGCAAGATAATTGTAGCAGTTAGTGGGGGTGTAGACAGCATGGTGCTGTTGGCATTAATGCACAAAGCCAAAGCAAATTTTAGCCACAGCCCCCAGGGCCTGGCAGGCTTCGACTTTGTGGCTGCTCATTGCAATTTCCAACTCAGAGGCCCCGACTCCGATGCCGATGCCCAAATGGTTGCCGATTTCTGCCACCAAAACAATATACCATTACACAACATCGCTTTTGAAACCCAAAAGATTATAGAAGAGCAAGGCGGCAATGTACAAATTGTAGCCCGCAAGCTCCGGTATGACTGGTTTGAAACACTACGCAACCAATTAGGATATGACTGCATAGCCACCGCGCATCACCGACAAGATAGTGTAGAAACTTTATTGATGAATTTCTTCACCGGCACAGGAATAGCCGGACTACATGGTATCTTACCCGAACAGAAAAGAATCATCCGTCCGCTGTTGTCCGCTAGCAAGGAAGCACTACGTGCCTTCGCTGAGGAGCAAGGCATACCATGGCGAGAAGATGCCAGCAATCAAAAAACCGATTATTTGCGCAACAAATTACGTTTATCCCTCATTCCCGCTATTGAGTCTGTTTTTCCGCAAGCAGTACAGCATCTGTACCAAAATACACTGCGCTTTGGCGAAGTGGAACAATTGTACCGGCAATCTATTGAAAGATACCGCAAAAAGCTGCTGGAAAAGCGAGGCAAAGACCTGTACATTCCTTTGCGCAAGCTCATTCACTGCCGCCCCTTGGCTACTATCACCTACGAGCTGCTCAGACCTTATGGCCTTACCAGTCAACAGCTGAAAGAGGCCCTACAGCTGATACACAGCGACTCGGGAAGATATATCAATATGGGCCAATACCGGCTCATCAAAAACAGAGATTTTTTCATTATTACCGAGCAGGCAGAGCAAAACAGTACGCACATCCTCATAGAACCGCATACCCGCCAGGTGACGTGTGCCCACTTTCACCTGCATATCAGTGAAACCGATAGCCTACCCCGGCCGGCACATATTAGCAGCAATGACGCCTACATAGAAAAGCGTTTGCTACAATATCCACTCATTCTGCGACCGTGGAAAGAAGGGGATTACTGCTACCCTTTTGGTATGGGGATGAAAAAGAAAAAAGTCAAAAAAATGCTCATAGACCTTAAAATGCCTATACATGAAAAGGAAAAGGTCTGGGTAATAGAGAGCAATAAAAAGATAGTATGGCTATGTGGCATCAGAGCAGACGAGCGCTTCAGGGTTCGGCCGCAAAGCAAAGAAATTGTACATTTACATATAGAACCCCTAAACCCCTAAAAGCAACCCAGACGATGAATATCGAGGCATTATACAAGATTTATCAGCAACACCCACATATACAAACCGACAGTAGGAAAATTGCCGCCGGCGACCTATACTTCGCCCTCAAAGGTGGCAATTTTGACGGCAATAACTTTGCCGCACAAGCACTGCAAGACGGCGCAGCCTATGCCATAGTGGATGATCCGACTGTGGTTGCTAGCGACAAATACATTTTGGTCGACGATGTGCTCAGTACCCTCCAACACCTTGCTACGCATCACCGCAAGCAGTTCAATATTCCCTTTATCGCTATTACCGGCACCAATGGCAAGACTACAACCAAGGAGCTGGCATATCAGGTATTGAGCAGCAGCTTTCGCACTTATGCTACCGAAGGCAACCTCAACAATCATATTGGTGTGCCGCTAACTCTACTCAAAATACGTCCCGATGCGGAAATGGCCATAATCGAAATGGGTGCCAATCACGAAAAAGAAATTGCATTCTATTGTGGCATTGCTCAGCCCAACTATGCCATTATCAACAATGTGGGCAAGGCACATCTGGAAGGCTTTGGCAGTCTGGAAGGCGTGCGCAGAGCAAAAGGCGAACTGTATGACTATATTCGCCAGACAAATGGCACTATTTTTATCAATGCAGACCTCTATTATCTGCAAGAAATGGCACAGGGCATCACTAAGCAGGTACGCTATGGTAGTGCCAATGCATCGGTACTGGGCAGAGTCATCTCAGGCGGGCCCTGCCTGCAGTTTGCAGTACTCAGCTCAGGTATGGAAACCCTTATTCAAACCCAGCTCGTAGGCGACTATAATTTCCCCAACGCAATGGCAGCCGTAGCAGTAGGCCACCATTTTGGTATTAGTGTTGATAAAATAAAAACTGCATTGGAGGCATACAGCCCCTCCAATAGCCGCTCTCAACTCATACAAAAAGGCAATATCACCATCATCATGGACGCCTACAATGCCAACCCCACCAGTATGAAACTGGCCATAGACAATCTGGCGGCTATGCAAACCGAAAAAGAGAAATGGCTGTTGCTGGGTGCTATGAAAGAAATGGGCAAGAACTGTAAACAGGAGCATGAGGCATTGGTACAGCTAGCGCAGGCGCATGGATTTACCAATGTAATATTGGTAGGCAAGGAGTTTGAGCAAGTGCAGCATAATTACCGATACTTCGAAACTGCAGCTGCAGCCGGGGAATGGTTGGCCGCACACCTGCCTGATAATGCCATAATGCTGGTAAAAGGCTCAAGAGGTTCAAAAATGGAAGACACGCTTCAAATTTAAAAAGAGCAAAATTGTTTTGATACTACCTTGCCCGCAAGCTAAGCCGGCAAGGTTTTTTTATCCCAGATTACGCATTAGGAATTTAAAAGAAAATTATTATGGCAAATAATCCACAAAATAGTGAAAAAAGCATAATAAATTATGGTTTTTGAGCTATTGAAGTGGATTAGAAGCAAGAATAATTTTATATAAA
>DATGQB010000011.1:0-15886 GCA_035304405.1 Edaphocola sp. | reverse complement strand
ACCAGTTCGGCGCGACCGCCTCTACCATCGGCATAAGCCCTATAGCGATAAAGACGCACGTAATGACGTTTGCCGGGCAGGTCCACCACAGTCAGGGTCTTGCCCACTTTGCCGTATTGCCTATCATTGATGATAAGGGTGAGCGGCTCACCCGTACTCAATCTGAACTGTATTGCTGTTCCTCTTTGCTGAGCAAAACTAAGCACCGCAACTGTCATGAATAATAAAAATGCTAATAATCGTTTCATCGCCGGTAAATTTTTCATTTGACTGATGATTTTCATAAAAGTT
The DNA here is from genome assembly GCA_035304405.1 of Edaphocola sp. Taxonomy (GTDB): domain Bacteria; phylum Bacteroidota; class Bacteroidia; order Chitinophagales; family Chitinophagaceae; genus Edaphocola. Next base: position 15,595 of record DATGQB010000011.1, on the reverse strand, counting down.
ACATCGGGGCTATGAAATTTCCCTAAATTCGCAAGGTAAAAAGCAACCGACATTAATGTATTCTAATAAGATTTTGGGAATGATGGTAGCATGGCTACTACTGCTTTGCTCCTGCGGTTCCAAAAATAATGGACAGCAAGAGTTAGAAAGCTTGTGGTCGATCAATGAATTTATCATAGACCAGCACAATCAAAAGGTGGGTGAACCAATTGTGCTGACCAAAATCGTAACGCTGAATGGCAAAACGGACACAACATACGAAGCTCTGGACCAAGTAGACTGGGCCACGGTTTTCAAAATATTTGGCGCCACAGATATTAGTCATCCAAAATATGCCTCCCAATATACCGTGAGCAATTTTGATGACAACTTCCTCGAAATGTCTTCTCTGATATACACCGCCAAAGATCCCAACCTTTTTGTTCAGCGGGTGGATATCAATTACGACAATGAAACTATGAAAATCAGCTCTATTTACATCTCTACTAATAAGGATAACTGGCTCAAGCAAAAGCAGCAGCAACTTATTTACGATGTGAACAAAAAGATACTGATTAACGAAAACGAAAGCTCTCGTTGGGGCAAAGACAAAGAACTGACGATAGAATATAAATTCCCCTAAAAAGCATGTTACCTTATTTCTACCAAGAACAGCTAAACCCCGAACATAAAAACTTAACTTTGGACGAGGCAACCTCCAAGCACTGTGCTCAGGTATTGAGAATGACAGAGGGGGAAGCCATGTTACTCACAAATGGTAAGGGGTTGAGATGCAAGGCCATTATCACGCAGGCTTCGCGCAAGCATACCATCGTAAGCCTGGAAGATGTGGAGCAGCTGCCGCCTCGCCCGCACAACTTTGGAGTGGCTATAGCTTTTACTAAAAACAATAGTAGAAACGAATGGCTATTGGAAAAGGCTACAGAGATTGGCATTAGGGATATATTTCCCATCATCACTAAACGTAGTGAAAAAGACAAACTCAAACCGGAACGGCTCAACAATATTCTGACCGCGGCAATGTTGCAGTCACAGCAGGTATATTTGCCCCAGCTCCACGAAGCCCGAAAGCTGCCGGCTTTATTTACCCATTTAGGCGCAACCTATCCGCAACGTTTTGTAGCGCACTGTGAAGACGGATTAGAACGAGTTTCCTATATCGAAGCACTCAGCCCATGCGCGGACACACTGGTGCTCATAGGCCCTGAAGGCGACTTCACCCCGGAAGAAATAGAACTGGCCAAGGCACAACATTGCCTGCCCGTAACATTTGGCAGCAACAGGCTGCGTACCGAAACCGCCGGACTTTATGCCTGTACTGTTTTTAATGCAAAAAACTATGGTTAGACTACTCTGCATACTTACAGCATTATTGCTACACTTGGGGGCTGCCGCACAGCAGCTGCGTATCGGCCTGCTTGTATACGGTGGTGGTGGCGACTGGTATGCCAATCCTACTTCACTCAAAAATCTCATCAACTTCTGTAATCAAAATTTGGGTACAAAAATAGACCCGCAGGAGGCGCAGGTAGAAGTGGGAAGTGCGCAAATATTCAACTATCCCTTGCTTCATGCTACCGGACACGGACGCATCAGCTTTACTGAGGCAGAGGCCAAAAACCTCCGCTTATACCTTAGCTCCGGCGGCTTTTTGCACATTGATGATAATTATGGTATGGACCCATATGTGCGCCCCGAGATGAAAAAGGTATTCCCGGAGCTTGAATTTGTAGAACTTCCTTTTAGTCATCCTATTTATCATCAGAAGTTTAGCTTTCCGAATGGTTTGCCTAAGATTCATGAGCATGATGGCAAACAGCCCAAGGGCTATGGCCTTATTTATAAAGGTCGGCTGGTATGCTTTTATACATTTAGCTGCGACCTCGGCGACGGCTGGGAAGATGCCGAAGTGCACAACAATAGCGAAGAAAAACGGCTACAAGCTCTGAAAATGGGCGCCAACATTGTCCAATATGCTTTTAGCCATTAGTAATCATACATTGCCAGGTTCATAGCTTCTTTAACAATAATGACGACCGGCATCTAAGATTCTTAAGCCATACTAAGGAATCAATCGGGAGCTTCAATCAATTTTCAACAGGCAAGGCATTCATGGAAAGCAAATTGCGCAGAGCACAATTTGCCGAATCAGCGTATTTTCAAAAAGGAATCTAGTAAGTAAAATAACACAATACTAAAAGCGCAACTTACCCCCCTGGGGCTTACATTATCCCAGATTACGCATTAGACTCTTTATATAAAATTATTCTTGCTTCTAATCCACTTCAATAGCTCAAAAACCATAATTTATTATGCTTTTTTCCCTATTTTGTGGATTATTTGCCATAATAATTTTCTTTTAAATTCCTAATGCGTAATCTGGGTTTATAGCCTCTTCAAAACATATTTAGCAGTAGCATTGGTTCGTTGCACAAAAAAGACTGCAAACCCTTGGGACTGCAGTCTTCGAAAGAATATTCAACGTATCTTTACTTGACACTTATCAAATCTACTTCAAACACCAAAGTAGAACCGGGTTTGATATGTGGTGGGCGCTCTTGATCGCCATAAGCAAGATTGGAAGGTATGATAAATCTGTATTTCGCACCGGGAGACATCAACTGTAGACCTTCTGTCCATCCAGGAATTACTTGATTCAGGCCGAAGGTAACAGGCTCGTCTGTACTTTGATCAAACACTGTACCATCAATCAGCATACCTTTATAGTTCACCGTTACTTGTTGATTGGATTGCGGGCGAGCGCCGTTACCCTCTTTCAGCACCTCGTAGGCCAAGCCGCTCGGTGTCACTTTTATATTACTATTCGCTGCCATTTGCGCTTTTAGGTAATCAGCACCTGCCTGTTTGTTTTCTGCAGAAGCCTGCTCCAATGCTTTGTTCTGTTTTTCAAACATACTCTTTTGCCATTCCATCAACGTATTTTGAAGATCAGCGGAGTCCAAATGAGCTTTTCCGGTAGTAAGATATTCTTTCATTGCAGCATAGATAAGCTGCGTATCCAAATCACTATCTCTGCCGGCCAGACTACCCACATTGGCCTGTATATCTTTTGCCATAGCCAATCCTATAGCGTAGCTTGCCTTTTTGTTGGCATCTTTGAGCTGTGCGGTATTTACGGCATCTTTACCACCACAAGCAGCTAGGGCCAGCATACCGGCACCTAATATTAGTTTTCCAAATTTCATATTTAAAATTTTATGCGCAAATATAACTGTAAATCCTATTCTGTCTTAGTTTTAATTTTCCTTCTGAAGGTTAAGATTCCCATTATGCAATGCTCCCCGGCGTCCTTTATAGAGCTCAAATTCTAACAGCCTACATTCGAGTTTTGCATTATAAAATGGGATTTTCCTTTTGGCTTTAAGCCCTATTTTGCGTGCCAAATTCGGATTAGCAGTAAATACATAGCCGGTATACCCTTCACATTGCTGCTTGAAGAAATCTCCAATCCGCGAATAAACTGGCTCCAATTGTTCCTCTTCGCCCAAACGCTGTCCATATTCCGGATTTAAGAACACCACGCCTGCAGCCTGTTTGGGCACTTCGGTTGCTGCAAAATCACAGACTTGAAAGTCTATTAAATGATGCACGCCCGCTGCTTTTGCATTCTTGATGGCTACCTCCACCGCCTGTGTACTGATATCGCTAGCTCGAATCACGGGCACCTTTTCATCTTTTATCTGAGCTTTTAATTTACGTACGGCCTTAGCATACTCGATATCGTCAAAGCCTTTAATGTGCTTGAAGGCATAGTGGGATCGATAAAGTCCCGGTTTCCGATTGCTGGCAATCATAGAGGCTTCTATAGCCAAAGTGCCCGAGCCACACATAGGATTAATGAAAGGGGTAGCCCTATCCCAATTGCTGCTGATAATGGTTGCGGCGGCTAAGGCTTCCAGCATAGGCGCCTTTCCGGGCAACTTTCGGTAGCCATGCCTGCCCAAAGACTGCCCCGAGGTATCCAAAAAAATGGCTGCATTACTATCCTTCCAAAAGAGATGCACCACCAAGCCATCCAGAGCTGCTCCGGTGTTGGGCCGCTTACCTGTTTTTTCTCTTATCTGGTCTACAATCGCATCTTTTACTCTTAGATTGGCAAATGTGCTATTATTTATGGTAGGGTGATGCACATTGCTAGTAACAGAAAAGTAACCCTCAGCATCCATAATCTTTAGCCAGTCGATACCAGAAACGGCATTATAGACATCATCTACATGATTGGCGGTAAAGCTGCGCAGTTTATAAAGTACCTGACTAGCACAATAGAGATTCAGATTCAGGTGTATGCAATCATTCAAACTGCCCAAAAGCGTGAGGCCTGTGGCAAAACTATCTTTAACGGTAAAACCCAGCGCTTGCACTTCTTGCTGCAAGGCCGGGGCAATAAATTTATGGCAGGTAATGGTGATTTCTCCCCGCCTATTAAAATCAAGCATAAAAAAAATTTAGCATCAGACATCTACCGTGGCCGGAGCGTGAAACGCAACTAATCCGTCCATAGGGCTCTTGACAATATTACCAATATTCAGTCCAAACTGTTCTGCAATATTATGCAATACATCTCTAAAAGTATAGGCTACGGAGCCAACAAAGTGAATGGGATACTTCCAACTTTCGCGATACTTAAGTAAGTTGGCGTTGAAAAATGCAAGAAACGAGTCTTCAAGTATATTTTCTATCATAAAATGACCGCGATGCTCACCCAAAAACTCTGTGAAAGATGCCAGATATCGATTAGGAAAAGGCTGCTTATACACGCTATCTAGGACCTCAGGCAGATTGTTGCCATATTTATTCACGAAAGCCTCATGCAAATCCCCATCAAAGGTATCATAGAAAAAGTAACGCAACACCTTTTTGCCTAAGAAGGTACCACTACCTTCATCGCCAAGCACATATCCCAGGGAAGCGCGCTGCTTCTGAATTTTGCTGCCATCATAATAACAAGAGTTGCTGCCTGTACCCAGTATGGCCACCACGCCTTTTTCGGTATGACAGGTGCTTCGTGCTGCGCCAGTCATATCACAGGCTACACTCACATCGGTGCCGGCAAAGTGTCCTTTTAAAATATTTTCGAGCATTTTTTTATTGGCCGGCGCCTTTGCCCCCGCACTATACATATATATATGCGTTAGTTCTTGAAGCTCTCGCTCCAATTTCAACTCATCCGCGAGAATAGCAGCGCCCTGCTGCTCACTTACAAAATAGGGATTGATACCGGTAGTGCAGATTCGTTGGGCAATTTTTCCTTCTTCAATGAGTGCCCAGTCGGTTTTCGTAGAGCCGCTATCGGCAATTAAAATTTGTGACATTTTGATTGGTAATTTTACGATGATGCCGGATTCTAGTCATGTAGCATCGGGACTGCAAAGTAGCAATTATAAAGTATAAAGAAAGGCTAATTTCTGGTCTGATGCTATAATTGCTCTTATCGCCCCTCCCTAAAAATATCTTTAAAACTAAGATATTATATTTGATAGTCCAAACATTAATAAAACAAAATGTTCTTCAACTAAACGGACTCTTATCCGGCACGGCGCCATACAGCAGCCACAAAAACCGCTATTGCGCATTAATGGCCTAAGTTTGTTAATTTTACCATCCAAAAACAAGCGGGCAATGGCTGTTTTTAAAAAACGCATTACCTTTGTTATGTCACATCATGCGAAAAGCATTTATTGAACTGACCTAATGATATATTTAACCAGAGTCGAGCATTTTAATGCAGCGCATAAGCTGCACAATCCTCAATGGTCTGAAGCAAAAAACCTGGAGGTATTTGGGAAATGCGCCAATCCTAACTGGCATGGACATAATTACGAACTGCATGTTACAGTAAAAGGTGAGCCGGATAAGGATACTGGATTTGTATTTAACGCCAAAACCTTAGGCAAGCTCATAGAAGAGGTAGTTCTTGAGCTGGTGGATCACAAAAATTTGAATTTGGACGTAGATTTTATGGCTGGAAAGCAGACTAGTTGTGAACATCTTGCCATGGGTATATGGAATCAGCTGGAGCCGCATATCAAAGCAGGAGGTGCGAGCTTACACTGTGTAAAATTGTTTGAAACCCAAAACATCTATGTAGAATACTACGGTGCATAACTATTCATCCTATTATGGCATATAAAAAAACAGAGACTTATGATGAATCTGTAACAGAGCGGTTAACCGAATTGTACAAATCAGTTATAAGTGAATTAGGCGAAGACCCAAACAGAGAAGGGCTTCAAAAAACACCTGAGCGTATGGCAAAGGCCATGCAATATCTTACTCAGGGCTACCAACTTGATGCTCACGAAATATTGAACAGTGCAAAGTTCAAAGAGAGCTATAACGAGATGGTAATCGTTAAGGATATAGAACTCTATTCGATGTGTGAGCATCATCTGTTGCCTTTTATAGGCAAGGCTCATATAGCCTACATCCCTAACGGATACATTACCGGACTAAGCAAGCTGGCAAGAGTGGTGGATTGTTTTGCCAGAAGACTGCAGGTACAAGAGCGACTGACGGAGCAAATATTGGCAGCTATACAAGAAACACTCAACCCTCTGGGTGTGGCCGTGGTAATAGAGGCTAAGCATATGTGTATGATGATGCGTGGTGTGCAAAAACAAAACAGCAATACCACTACTTCTGCGTTTAGCGGACAATTTTTGCAACATGAAACCCGCTCAGAGTTTTTACGATTAATCTCTGCGGAGTTATCTTAATCTAATCATCTAATAATAACAAACAGCAATACTAATAAACATGACAAAGAAATCAATGATCCTCGCAGCCGGGATGCTGCTGGTAGGCGCAACTGGTGCTTTCGCACAAAAATCAAAAATAAGAGAAGCTAATAAAGCTTATGATAATGCATTAAATCAAATCACTATTCAGTCTGCTACAAATGGCTCTCCAGCCGAACTGAGCAAGCCAGAAATCATCGCATCTCTAGACAAAGCTTTGGAAGCTGCTAATGCTGCTACCGCTCACCCTGAGACGGCCAACAATGCCGACGCATGGTTTGCCAAAGGCGCTATCCTGGTAGAAATGAGCAGACTGGCTCACTACGCAGACAAAAAGCCTTACATGGAAGCTTTGGCGGCATTCAAAAAAGCTCATGAGCTAAATGCTAAGGTGGTGAAAAAGCCCGGATTTGAGAATGCATTGTTTAATACTGCCATTTTCTCATTCAATGGGGGCATCTCTGACATCAATGCTCAGAACTATGACGGTCTTATAGCAGCTATGCGCAATGCCAAAGGTGCATTGACTTTTGATAATAACTCATTGCTAAGCAGTCAGCCAAGTAAAGATACCTTGATAGCTCAGGCGGAATATTATACTGCATATGGTTATTACCTGAAGCAAGATTATCAGAATGCAAAAAAAGAGATGGAGCAAGCCATCAAAAATCCAATTAACGCCGCCAATGTGGACGCCTACAGAATTTTGGCGTTCTCTTATGGAGAAACTAAGGATTTTGACAAGCAAATTGCCATTATCGAAGCGGGTAAGAAAAAATTCCCTGCTAATAAGGACTTGGATGCAGATGAATTGAACTATTACATTAGTCAGAATAAAACTTCTGAGCTGCTTTCAAAATTTGAACAAGCGGTACAAAGAGAACCTAACAATGCTACCTATGTAAGCAACCTCGGAGTGCTGTACAGAAATATGGGTATGTCTAAAGATGGCAAATTCCCGAGCGATGCTGCCAGCTGGCAAGAGAAGGCAGAAGCGCAAATGAAAAAAGCTCTGGAATTGGAGCCTAACAATGGCATTTATATTTATAACCTCGCTTCGTTAAAATTAATCCAGGCAGACTACATTGCCCAGCAAATGAATGCTCTGGGCAACAGCAAAGCCGACAATATTAAGTATGACGAGCTAGACAAAACCAGAATAGGAATTCTCAAAGATGCACTGGCATCTCTGAATAAAATGGAAGCTTTATTGGAGCCCAAATTGTTGAGCGGCAAAATCAGCCAGGAAGAAAAGGGCTACTACTTTGAAGGTCTTCAAACCTTAGGCCGTGTGTATGGTGCGCTGAATGATGTGCAAAAAGCAAGACAATATAAAGAAAAGCTGGGCGACTACGAAGCTAAATACTGGTAGAATGCAACCTATAAATAAAGTACAAAAAAGGTGGATGCGTTGACATCCACCTTTTTTAGTCTAGGAAGCCACGCTCCTCAAAACGCGGTGCATCCTACCAGCTACCTCGTAGGCCTCATGCTGTGCTAAGTTATGCACCCCTCCTTTGTTGCTGCCAATCATACAGCAGGGGCCACCGCGTGTATCGCCCCTTTAAAACCAAACAAATACCAACAGTCCAGTCGAAGACTTTGTTTAAATTGCATCGATTATTTTATCAATAAATTTGCATAATTGTGAGTAGCTTGCAACACCTGAGCAGGTAAAATATTGAAGAAGAAAATGGATAGCTTAACAGAAGGAATAAATATCAGTGCCCTCAACGAAAAAATCAGAGCACAAAGTGCTTTTATAGACATTTTGATGTCGGAGCTCAATAAAGTGATTATTGGTCAGAAACAAATGGCAGAGGCACTGCTCATAGGGCTGCTTACCAATGGCCATATATTATTAGAAGGTGTTCCGGGCTTGGCTAAGACATTGGCCATCAAAAGTCTGTCTTCAGCCATCGCGGCCAAATTCAGTCGCATTCAGTTTACCCCGGATTTGCTACCTGCCGATGTTATCGGCACTCAGATATACAATCCTCAGCAACATACTTTTGAGATACGCAAGGGACCTATTTTTGCCAATTTCATTCTGGCAGATGAGATAAACCGTGCACCTGCCAAAGTGCAATCGGCACTATTGGAAGCGATGCAGGAAAAACAAATCACCATTGGCGATACCACCTTCCGACTAGAGGAGCCATTTTTGGTACTGGCCACGCAAAACCCAATAGAGCAGGAAGGAACTTATGCTTTACCGGAAGCGCAGGTGGACAGATTCTTACTGAAAGTGGTGATAGGATATCCCACCCGTGAGGACGAACGCCTGATTATTCGCCAGAACATCAGCCCCAACGGTATGAACAAAATCAATCCGGTGGTAAGTGCAGAAGAGATTCTGAAAGCCAGACAGCTGGTGCGTGAGGTGTATATGGATGAAAAAATAGAACAATACATAGTAGATATTGTATTTGCAACCCGACAACCACAGGATTATCAACTGGGCAGACTTAGAGATTATATCGCTTTTGGCTGCTCTCCGCGTGCCAGCATTAGCCTGGCCCTGGCCGCAAAAGCATATGCATTTATAAAACATAGAGGCTATGTAATACCTGAAGATGTGCGGGCCGTAGCGCATAATGTGCTCAGACACAGAATTGGCATCACCTACGAGGCCGAAGCAGAGCATATCAATTCCGACAGCATTATCGATGAAATTCTGGGGGCAGTACGTGTTCCATAATACATTATTGCCAACTTAGCAGATTCAGCGCTTTTCATTGATCATGACTACAAAAGAAATTCTTAAAAAGGTACGAAAGATAGAAATCAAAGCCCGGGGGCTTAGCAGTCATATTTTCTCAGGAGAATATCACTCTGCCTTCAAGGGCAGGGGTATGTCTTTTGCAGAAGTGAGAGAATACAGCCCAGGCGATGATGTGCGCACCATAGACTGGAATGTGACGGCAAGGCTCTCCAGCCCTTACATCAAAACCTTCGAAGAGGAACGAGAGCTGACGGTAATACTAATGATTGATATCAGTAACAGTACCATATTTGGCTCAGCAGCCAGAAGCAAAAGAGAAATGGCTACTGAGCTGGCCGCAGTGCTGGCTTTCTCGGCTACCACCAACAACGACAAGGTGGGTGTAATCTTTTTTAGCGATAAAGTAGAGCATTACATACCTCCACAAAAGGGCAAGTCGCATGTATTAAGAATCATCAGAGAGTTGATAGCGAGGCAGCCACAACCGGGTAGCCGTACGGACCTCAGCTGTGCTTTGGAGTTTCTGAATAACGTGATGCGTAAACGATGCACCACTTTTCTGGTAAGCGATATGATAGCCCCACCCTACCAAAAACCACTACAGATGGCGGCGCGCAAGCATGATTTGACTGGCATACAGATTTATGATTTGCTGGACGCGAGCCTGCCCGATGTGGGTCTGCTGGAAGTACAGGATGCAGAAATGAACCGCTCGCTGGTGATAGACACCTCAGACCGGCATACCCGTCGAGATTATGCCGCTACCTTTCTGCGTCATTGCAAGTACAGCAAAGATACTTTTGTAAAATCGGGGGCCCAACTCATGGCAATTCGTACCGACCAGGATTATGTAAAGGCACTTCAAGGATTTTTCAGGTCTAGAATTTAAGAAAATGGTGTTGAACAGGCGATATACATATCTATTACTACCATTATTATTGCTGCTTTCTGGGCAGGCAAGAGCTCAACTTAAAGCCTCTGCACGCTGCACTGCCGACTCTATAGAAGTTGGTGATCAGTTTTTACTCTTTATTGAGGCTGAAGCACCTAAAGGCACCCTCGTACACTGGCCCGAGATTTCGGGATGGGATGCACTGGAAATCATTGAGGCAGAAAAAACAGACTCATTTGTAGATGAAAGGAAGGTAATTTACCAGCAAAAAATCAGACTCTCAGCCTTTGATTCCGGCACTTTATGGATACCACCAATTGACATAGAATGGGTCGATGCTTCGGGCAATGCACGTATTGCTACCACAGACAGTATCGGTGTATACGTTAATCTGGTGCATGTAGATGACAATGCCGAACTTAGGGCCAATGCAGAGCCAATTGAACCTAAAGAATGGTGGCAGTACTGGCCCTGGTATCTCGCTGCACTGGGTGTCATATTGATGAGCTTAGTGCTCTATTTACTAATCAAACATTTTAGAAGAAAACGCGCCGCAAATATTACCGCAAGCCAAACTCTTGAAGAGCGCAGCCTAGCCGCACTGATGGCGCTACAAAGTATGCAGGTAAATGATGAAGACGATTTAAAAGTGTTTTATAGTCAGCTTACTGATATCGTCAAAACCTATCTGAGTCGAAAATCTGGCCTGGCACTCACCGAAAGCACTACAGACGAAATCTTACAGTTAGCACCTGAGCATCAAATTCTTAACCGAGTGAGTGAGGAGCTGGGCAAATTGTTGCATATTGCAGACTTGGCAAAATTTGCCAAAGCTATTCCGGGACAAGACATACGGGAACAAAACATACAACTAGCACGTAGTATTATAGAACGCACAAAGGTAGAGCAGCAGGAGGGCTCCAGTAAATAAATGCGCATTCCACTGACCAATTTATATTTTGCAGACCCTTATTATCTGTTATTACTCATATTTCCAGTACTTTATTGGATTTACCGGAAAAAGAATCCGGTACCCAAACTGAAGTACACTTTAAGTACCACGCTGGGCTTTAAAGAAGACCAGCTGGGCTGGAAAGCCAGACTCAAACCATATCTCAATTATCTGCTCTACGCAGCAGCAGTATTGTTTGTGATAGCCATGGCACGGCCGCAAGACCGCAGCCAGGGCAAAAAAATATACACCGAAGGTATCGATATCGCACTCAGCGTCGATATCTCACGCAGTATGGATGTAAATGACTTGCAGCCAACAAGACTCGAAGCTGCCAAAGAAGTGGCCAAGTCATTCGTAATAGGGCGCCCCTCTGACCGTATAGGCCTTGTGATATTTGCAGGCGAAAGCTTCACCCTATGCCCGGTTACCCACGACCATCAAGTGCTCATACAGCATATCAATCAGCTCAATAGCGGCATGCTCGCCAGCAGTACTGCCATTGGTATGGGCCTGGCATCGGCAGTGAACAGTCTTAAATCTTCCACTGCAGCCAGCAAAGTCATCATCCTCATGACCGATGGGGTAAACGAAGGAGGGGTTATAGCCCCAGAAACTGCTTTGGAGATTGCCAAAATGTATGGCATCACCGTTTATACCATTGGCGTAGGCACTTATGGCGATGCCTTCTTGCCCCTAAAAGATGAATTTGGCAATGTCATTTCACTTCAACGGCTCGAGGTCACCATTGATGAAGAGCTACTCAAAAAAATAGCGGCAGAAACTAATGGCAAATACTTTCGTGCTACCGACAATGCCACCCTGCGCCGCATTTATCAAGAAATAGACCAGCTCGAAAAAAGCAAAATCGACAGCGCTTCGTTCGTACAATACCGCGAATGCTACAAACCCTTAATACGCGGGGGCATTTATCTTATAGTGGCTTATCTGGTACTATCCACTACCCTATTTCGCTCGCTTACGAAAGAATAGATTCCATATCGGCAAGCGCTTGCCCATTCCCTTAGGCACCCATTTGCAGGCCCGACATTATATATATTTTTTGGGCGTGCCCCGCCGCCAGTCTCTACTAATGCAAGCGGATAGAGTGCCGGCCATTGTACATTCTGCAATGAAGCTATCAATCCCTATAGGCTAGGCGGCGGGTCGGGCCATTACTCCAAGTCCTCGCAGCGCATGGCTGCAGCCGGGTATCACCCTTACAAGTCGGAGAGGACTTGACAGCGACTCAGAGGCCCTTTCGTTTGATACCCATACGCTGCTCTGGGCTTTCCGTCGCTGTCCCTCACGCAAGTCCAACACTTGCTATCACTTCTAGCGCTTTCACAGTCAAAACAATGTTTTTCAATAGAATCAAATCTGTATGCACTTGCCATTTATTGGCTATCGTCTGGTATTAACCCAGATTACGCATTAGGAATTTAAAAGAAAATTATTATGGCAAATAATCCACAAAATAGTAAAAAAAGCATAATAAATTATGGTTTTTGAGCTATTGAGGTGGATTAGAAGCAAGAATAATTTTATATAAAGAGTCTAATGCGTAATCTGGGTAAACCCACAGACTCCTTACATTGGATCATTTGACATTCAGCACCAAATCTGCAATTCATTTAGTAATCTAATCTCCATTCAATAAACTCAAATCACTACCATATCCACTTTACATTATTCCCTATCATTTATTAACTATTCACTATTCATTCCAAAATAATTCCTCGCCGGGCCGGCGTATATACCAAAAATACAAGAGGCTGCTCTTGGAGAACAGCCTCTTGCAATATAGTAACAGAACGAAATCTGATATTACCGAAAAAATTAAACTCTGAAGTGAGCGAAAGCTTTGTTTGCTTCAGCCATACGGTGAGTGTCTTCTTTTCTTTTGAAAGCACCACCTTCACCTTTAGAAGCAGCTACGATTTCGTTAGCCAGTTTGTCGGCCATAGATTTACCGTTACGCTCACGAGCAAAACGGATTAACCATTTCATAGACAAAGAGATTTTACGATCAGGGCGTACTTCAGATGGAATTTGAAAAGTAGCACCACCGATACGACGGCTGCGTACTTCTACCGCAGGAGTTACATTTTGAAGTGCTTTTTTCCATACTTCATAACCGTCTTCGCTAGTCATTTTAGCTACTTTGTCCAATGCATCGTAGAAAATAGTTAACGCAACAGTCTTTTTACCTTCCCACATCATAGTATTTACGAAGCGGGTCACTAATTTATCATTAAACTTTGGATCTGGAGCCAAAGGTAATTTTTTCGCTTGTTGTTTTCTCATTTCGAGTAAAGTTAAAACTAATTAAATTGAATATTATTTTGCTTTCTTGGTACCGTATTTAGAACGTGATTGTTTACGATCTTTCACACCGGCAGTATCCAGTGCACCACGTACTACGTGATAACGTACACCCGGCAAGTCTTTTACACGACCACCACGAATCAACACGATAGAGTGCTCTTGAAGGTTGTGACCCTCACCAGGGATATAAGCGATAACCTCAATTTTGTTAGTCAAACGAACTTTGGCTACTTTACGTAACGCAGAGTTTGGCTTTTTCGGTGTTGTGGTATAAACACGCGTACACACTCCACGACGTTGAGGACATTCATCCAATGCGGGAGATTTAGATTTTGCTTTAATTACATTACGTCCTTTACGAACCAATTGTTGAATAGTTGGCATTCTTAATACTTTAATTTTTTCGGACTGCAAAGGTAGGGAATATTTTTATTCTACCAAACAATTTACACAAAATATATTGCGCAGTCTAATGTGATAATTAATAAAAGTTTCAAAAATTCCTTTAAAACAGTTCAACGAAGCAAAAAGATACAACGCTAACCCTTTCCTATCAAGGGCTAACGGCAGCCAGCTATGTATTTCCTACAACTGAGAACCGCAATAAACTCTATAAACCACCTAAAACCAAGAATTCGTCATATTGAGCAAAGACGATTAAGTAACTTTTCAAAATGACGAATTAAGGTAGCCTCTAAAGGAGTGGAAGCACACGGATTCGAACCGCGGACCCTCTGCTTGTAAGGCAGATGCTCTGAACCAGCTGAGCTATGCTTCCATTCTTTTCAAATTACCGACCTACCTATCAAGGCCGCTCACAAAAAAACCACTCAATGTGGCCTTTGCTCATCTTTGGTGCCCAGAACAGGAATCGAACCTGCACTCCCTTGCGAGAACCAGATTTTGAGTCTAGCGCGTCTACCAATTTCGCCATCTGGGCTTTCCTTTTCGTCTTTCGCTGAAAGGACTGCAAAGGTAAGGTGTGGATTTTTATCAAACAAATTTTTCTTTGAGATTTTTTCAAGCTCTCCTTTCTTTTGCTTTACACTATCTACCTTAACTCGAATCCCTCCACAAACTTTTCAAAAATGAATGATATTCCTTTGAATACCACCGCAATCTGTCGGGACGACTGGATTCGAACCAGCGACCCCTTGCACCCCATGCAAGTGCGCTACCGGGCTGCGCTACGTCCCGCAATGTATCAGGCTATAAGCCATTATTGCTCCGACTTTTCTTTTGAGACCGCAAAAGTAATAAAAAGTTTTTATTTCCACCAAAAGGAATAATATTTGCATAATCAATGAGTAGAACGCATTCCATATCATTGCAATCTGCACCAATACGCATCTGCGTGTTGGTACCTACTTATAATAATGCCGCTACTCTGGCTCAGGTCTTAAACGAAATTCTGCAATACACCCAAGACCTCATTGTGGTCAACGATGGCGCCACCGACCAAACGGAGCAGATTCTCAAATCATTCAAAGATGTGCAGGTAATTACTTACCGGCCCAATCGAGGCAAGGGGCACGCACTCAAAACGGGCTTTCGATATGCCTATAAGCAGGGTTACACCCATGCCATCACTATCGATAGCGATGGGCAGCACTACCCTGCCGACCTTCCTGTATTTTTTAAAGCCATTGAGCGCATGCCGCAGGCTATGATTATTGGTGCCCGCAATATGGATCAAGCGCACATACCCGGCAAAAGCAGCTTCGGAAATAAGTTCTCCAATTTTTGGTTTTGGGTCGAGACGGGCATTCGTCTTCCTGATACGCAATCGGGCTATAGGGCCTACCCCCTAGCTCATGCCGGCACTATGAAATATTTTACCCGCAAGTATGAGCTGGAAATCGAAGCTCCGGTACGCATAGCCTGGCGCAGAGTGCCGGTAACTTATGTGCCGGTTAAGGTCTATTATCCCCCAGCAGAGG
>DATGQB010000010.1:0-5061 GCA_035304405.1 Edaphocola sp. | reverse complement strand
CCCAGATTACGCATTAGACTCTTTATATAAAATTATTCTTGCTTCTAATCCACTTCAATAGCTCAAAAACCATAATTTATTATGCTTTTTTCACTATTTTGTGGATTATTTGCCATAATAATTTTCTTTTAAATTACTAATGCGTAATCTGGGATTATCGAGCCATTGCTGTAATTACTCCCCGTAGAATTACCTTATTAAGGCAAAAATAAACCACGTACAATAGCTAAATAAATCTCGAGGGTTAAAAATGAAGCTCAAATTTGGCTATATAGATAAAATGCAGCTATTTGCGCTCAATATATGCATGTGAACATCATTTTTTCCGAGCCTAATTTTAAAATGCGCACTGCAGAGGCCAAGCAGTATATCTATGACCGTTTCAGACGCAAATATGTGCTGCTCACTCCGGAAGAATGGGTACGTCAAAATCTACTCAGCACACTGATAACAAATTACGCCTATCCAAGTGGACTAATAGCTGTGGAGAAGATGCTGCGGATAAATAATCTGAACAAGCGATATGATGCGGTGGTGTTTGACAAGAATCGTAGCCCCTGGATGCTGATAGAATGTAAAGCACCAGAAGTGATACTGAGTGAAGATACTCTTATGCAGACCTTAAATTACTATAGTATGCTCCAATGCCCGTACTTGATGATTAGCAATGGGCAGCACACCCATATTGCAGCCATCGACTCAGAGGGCTTCCGCTGGCTGGATAGCGTTCCCGCCTATAATCTTTGAGTACTCATCAGTCTGAATAATCTCGTACGCTTTTTTCAACACTTTGTCGCTTCTGCTCATAATTTGGTAGAAGCCTTCATTATTAAACAAAATTCTTGCCCATGTAGCTTTGGTATAGTCATGCAATAGCCTCAACTCTGTAGGGCGCTTTTTGACAATAGACCTATACATCGGATTGATCTCACTGCACACTTTATCCAGTTCCTGTCCCAACACGCCATCAAAATCTATAGCCTGCTCAAATTCTTTGAGCGAACCCAGGCTCTTAAATACCTGTGGATTATGAGCAAAGTAGCCATAGATAAACTGGTCCAACCTTGGATCATTAATGATAGAAGATAATACAGAAGAGTATGCTTCGTCAAATTTGGAGACAATCACATCCGGACGAATACCCCCACCACCATAAACAGGGCGATTCATTCTGCTAGTATAATACTTTCGCTCTGTATCTACGGTATTGGTATCTACAGCCTGCCTTTTATCCCAAAAATATTTTTCGCGACCTTGCTCGTAAGAGCGCTGTATGGAACGGCCCGCCGGTGTGTAATAACGCGCCACCGTAATGCGCATGGCAGCACCATCACCCAACTCAAACTGCTCTTGTACCATACCTTTTCCGTAGGTGTCGCGTCCTACAATCACTCCTCTGTCCCAGTCTTGTATGGCGCCGGCAAGAATCTCACTGGCAGAAGCACTCATTTCGTCCACCAACAGTACCAATCTGCCATTCTCAAACTTCCCGGTTCGGTAAGCATTATAATTTTCTCTGCCTATTTTTGAACCATAGGTATACACCAGCAATCTGTTACCCGATATGAACTCGTCGGCAATTTCGGTAGCAGCCTGCAACAAGCCCCCTCCATTGCCACGCAAATCCAAAATCAAGCGTTGCATACCGCTGTTAAGCAGATTATCCAAAGCCCTTACAAACTCTGCATGTGTAGTTGCCGCAAAACGCTTTATACGAATGAAGCCGGTTTCTTTATCCACCATGAATGCTGCATCTACGCTGCGCAGCTCCACTTCTTCTTTTTTAAGTTTAATATTGAGTTGCTTATGCTCAATGGGGCGGTACAAACTGATGGCAACGCTGCTACCTTTGCCCTTGCGTACCCTACGCACCAGTTCGGCCTTGCTCATGCGCACCCCTGCTACCAAAGAGTCATTCACTTTGAGCAACATATCACCGGTTTCTATACCACCAAAAAAGGCCGGACTATTCGGCATTATCATAGAAACTATAGGTGTATCATTGACAAACTGAAATTCCAAACCCAGCCCCATGACATTACCGTCCAGCGCTGCATTCAAGGCATCTAAATCTTTGGCAGGAATATATGAAGTATGTGGGTCGAGATGACTGAGAATGCCGTTAATAGCATCGTTGTATAGTGAATCCGGACTTACATCGTCAACATACTGTTCTGAGACGATGTCAATCATTTCTCCCAAGCGATCGTTACGTTCCAGTAAGGTAGCGAAATCACGCTTATTCCCGGTAAGTTTATTGATGTAAAAACCACCCAGCAGGCCCGCAGTGAAAACCAGCGCGAGCAAAATTGGCGTCCAGATACTGTTATTTCTAGGCTTGGGTGACTTTTTAGGCATTGTGAGGAAAAGTACACAAAATTAATCTATTATTCCATGTAAAAAAGCGCAAGTAATTAACATATGTTATTATCTCCCTTTTTTACGGACAGAGGAGACGTACACTTTTCTCATGCAAACAGATACTAATGCTATTACCACAGTCAATAGACTCACCATCCATTTGCATTACCTTATTATTGGCATTGATAATCTGCACATTACGGGCACGATAATGCTTTACATAGCGATTCTTGAGCAATGACTCGGTAAATGCCTGCATACCAATTATCGGTGCCAGAACTTTGGGAAATCTTCTAATCACGACGATTTCAAACACACCGTCATTCAGCTTAGCCAAGGGAGCAATCATAAAATTGTAGCCGAGCTGGGTTGCGTTCGCCACCGTAATCATAAACGCGCGCTCACGCTTCACCTGGCCATCAATAATCAAATCCCAGTCCTGAGCTTTATATTTCCAAACATACCTATTGATAATCTGGATATATGACCAAAAACCTCTTTTACGACTATGGCGAAACTCATCTGTAACCACAGCATCAAAACCCACTCCTGCGTTACTTACGAAAAAATGCTTACCATCAACCTGGCCTACATCTATTGCATGAATATTTTGTTTATTGAGCAGTAAAACAGCAGCTTTAAGATTCAAAGGAATTCCCACAGAACGGGCAAGCCCATTGCCCGAGCCTAAAGGAATAATACCCAACGCAGTATCAGTACCAAAAATACCCTGAACCACATCATTGATAGAGCCATCACCTCCAACAGCAACCACGACTTCAGCCCCATTTTCCGCAGCTTCTCTAGCCAACTCTATTCCATGGTGAGGGCGTGCAGTATACACAAATCTCGGATCGTAAACAGACTGGTCGATATAGCGCATCACAGCACCCTCAATAGCCTTAACCCTGTCCACACCGGCTCGGGGATTAATGATAAACACGATTTTCTTCTTCACAGCCTCCGAAAGTTAATATATATTAAATCTCAGCTTTTAAACTAATATCCAAACTCACCGCATGATGGGTAAGTGCGCCAACAGAAACATAATCTACACCAGTAGCAGCAAACTCCTCAATATTATCGTAATTAATACCACCGGAGGCCTCTGTTTCTACCCTACCATCAATTATTGGCAAGGCTGCGCGTATTTGCTCAGGCGTAAAATTATCCAGCATAATTCTATCTACACCGCCAACCGCCAGCACACGCTGCACATCTTCGATATTTCGGGTTTCTACCTCAATTTTCAAAGGCAAATGATTGGCTTTGAGAAAAGCCTGCGTAGTGAGAATGGCCTTTTCTATACCTCCACAGAAATCAATATGATTGTCCTTCAGCATCACCATATCATATAGACCAAACCTATGATTATAGCCTCCGCCGATGGCTACAGCCTGCTTTTCCTGCAAGCGAAACAATGGAGTCGTCTTTCTGGTATCGAGAATTTTGGTCTTATAATGCTTAATCTTGTCTGCATAGGTACGGGTAAGCGTAGCGATACCACTCATACGTTGCATAGTATTGAGCACCAAGCGCTCAGCCTTAAGAATGGTATGCACTTTGGCTTTTACTTCAAACCCAATATCACCGGGTTTGATACAAGCACCATCTTCCATAAAAATTGAGCATTGCGCTTCAGGCTCCAGATATTTAAAGATTTGCTGAGCCCATTTCACACCGGCCAATACACCTGCCTCTTTCAACTTCAACACTGCCTTGCCCTCAGCATCCGGTGGTATACATGCCAGGGTAGAATAGTCTCCCGAACGCACATCTTCTTCTAAAGCTAAACGAATAAAATCCTGCTCCGTCATAATTGTTAGATGGTTTAGCTGCAAATATAGCAATTCAGTGGCAGATGCAGGATAAAATAAGTTATCAGAAAGCTAAAGCAGCGCCGGCACTGCTCCCCCCACAAGCATTACCTGTAGTGTATTGCCACCGGCCCAAGCGCTGCACCAGCAGCATCCCAAACTTACTCCAGAATGGCGACCGCAGCCTCCAACATTTCATCCTTTCCAGACCGCATATCTTCCAGGTCATTCTTAAATACAATATCTGGTGCAATACCTAAGCCTTCATAACTGTGACCATCAAACATCTCCACTTTCTGCGGCACAACTGAAAAATACCAACCATTTGCCAGCACACGGCCTATCATAGTGCCTTGAGCTCCATTGGTTGTATCGCCCATGAGCCTAACGTTTGGCAAAGACTTGAAAGCCATAACTGCACGCTCTGCTGCGCTAATGGTATAACGGTCTATCAGTACTATTATCGGCTTGTTTACATATGGCGCACGAGGCTCCAGATACCAGTTGGCCCATTCTGTAAATGCATATCGAGACTTGCCGTTTTTTGTTCTGCTACGAAAAACATAACGCTTTTCGTTCGTGAGTCTACCCATTTCACTCAATGCAAAAGTGAAATCCCCACCATGATTATGCCGCAAATCCACTATCAAACCAGAAGCCGATTTATATTGGTCGAGAAAATCATTGAAATCCAAAAAGTTGGTTCCGACATGATCAAAATGCATATAGGCCACATTGCTTCCTTTAACCCAGATTACGCATTAGACTCTTTATATAAAATTATTCTTGCTTCTAATCCACTTCAATAGCTCAAAAACCATAATTTATTATGCTTTTTTCACTATTTTGTGGATTATTTGCCATAATAATTTTCTTTTAAATT
>DATGQB010000009.1:0-8421 GCA_035304405.1 Edaphocola sp. | reverse complement strand
GAGCTATAGATGCCCTGCCCAGAAGCGGAACTTTGCAGCCTCCCGTTTACGTTAACATCGATACCCCGCCGCAAGTAGAAGACCTGCCGGTAGCCAGCGTACTTAGCCCGGCTTTGGAAGCACTGCAAAGGCAGATGGTGGCGAAAGAAAGCGATGCAGACAAGCTTAAAGTGGCCAAAGAGTTCATAAAAAACAATACCCTGAGTGCTGCTGATCTGCAACATGTTGCTTCATGGGTGATGTTTGACGAAAATAAACTCAGTCTGCTGCAGTTTGCATATCCATACGTACAGGATAAAGCTGCGTATCACAAACTCTCCGATGTGTTTACCCTTGAGGATAGTAGACAAGCCTTTCTGAAATTTATAGATGCTCAGCGTTAAGGATTAGATTAATATTTGGTATGTATAGTAATATTAGTTAACTTCACTGAATATATAAAACCCATTATCATGGCATTCAAAGAGACATTTAGCATCAACGGTGAGCAGTTGCTGCAAAAGATAAAAGAACTTATCAATGAGGGGAATGTGACCAAAATCAGCATTTCCGATAAGAATGATAAAGAGATAATGAGCTTCCCGGTCAATATTGGCCTCTTAGGCTTGGTCTTTGCACCCGTGTTTGCGGCTGTAGGTGCGGTTGCGGCATTAGTAACCGAATGCAAAATCACTGTGGAGCGTAAAGAAGGGGCTGCGCAGCAAACCAATCAAACAGAGCAGCCAGACGGCGATGCAGGACAGGTTGAAGATGCGGAGCAATTACCCTAATCTGAACATTTTTTATTGATAGCGGCCGGGGCATTTTTCACCTCGGCCGCTTTTTTTCATTAAGTGCCATTAGCCATCTGTTTATTTTGAATAAATGCATTCTGCTGCGCTCAAAATGTGAAGAATGGGGAGCAAACTGTAGCATGATGCCAGGCCCACTGGCAGGATGGAGCGTATTGTAGCGGGAATTTATGGCACAACTTGCCTTAGTTGCATGGCCGTATGCCAGGCTGAAGATTTGCTACTGGTTCTGCCGCATTTGCTTTGAATTGGAAGGTCAGTAAAAATAGTAGAGTTTAGTATTTTTTATCATATTAAGCAGTAGCGAGAATGCGATTAAATATTATCTTTGCCGCCAATTATGAAATACGAGAAAGAAATTAATCGCAGAAAGACCTTTGCTATTATTGCCCACCCCGATGCCGGTAAGACCACCCTCACTGAAAAGTTTTTGCTTTTTGGTGGTGCGATACAGGTGGCCGGTGCGGTTAAAAGCAATAAAATAAAAAAAGGTGCCACCTCAGACTTTATGGAGATTGAGCGGCAGAGAGGTATCTCGGTGGCAACTTCTGTAATGACTTTTGAATATAAAGATACATTAATCAACCTATTAGATACTCCCGGACACAAAGACTTCGCCGAAGACACTTACCGCACCCTCACTGCTGTGGATTCTGTAATTCTGGTAATTGATGCGGTAAACGGGGTAGAAGAACAAACTCACCGTTTGATGGAAGTGTGTAGAATGCGTAACACTCCCGTGATTGTCTTTGTCAATAAAATGGACCGTGACGGTAAATATCCATTCGAACTGCTGGAAGAGATTGAAAAAGAATTAAATCTGCCTTTGCATCCATTGTCATGGCCTATTAATATGGGTAGGGAGTTCAAAGGGGTATATAATCTCTATGAGCGCAGTTTGAATCTTTTCTTGCCTAACCAAAAAGGAATTGAGGATAATAGTGTGTCTATCACAGACTTATCCGATTCGCTGCTCGATCAGAAAGTCGGTGCCAAAGATGCAGCTCAGCTGAGAGAAGATGTAGAATTGCTGGATGGCTTGTACGGTACACTTGATGTAGATGCTTATCTTAAGGGTGAAGTAGCGCCTTTATTTTTTGGCTCTGCAGTAAACAACTTTGGTATTCGTGAGCTACTCGATACTTTTGTACGCATAGCACCCAACCCTCTTTGCAGGCCCACTACTGCGGGAGAGGTATGCCCCGGAGATGCAAAATTCAGCGGATTTATTTTTAAGATTCACGCCAATCTAGACCCTAGACATAGAGATAGAATTGCCTTCCTGAGAGTATGCTCCGGAAAATTTGAGCGCAACAAAAACTATCATCATGTACGTCTGGATAAGGACATAAAATTTAGCAGCCCTTATACCTTTATGGCGCGCAGCAAGGAGGTGGTAGATGATGCCTATCCGGGCGATGTGGTAGGCTTGTTCGACACCGGCAACTTCAAAATAGGCGATACCCTTACAGAAGGTGGAGAATTTATGTTTACAGGTATTCCCAACTTTTCTCCCGAACTGTTTAGAGAAGTAGTGAATAAAGACCCGATGAAGACCAAACAATTAGAAAAGGGTATTGCTCAGCTGACAGATGAGGGGGTGGCACAACTCTTTACCCAACACGGTGGTAATCGAAAAATTATAGGTTGTGTGGGAGAGCTACAATTTGAAGTGATTCAACATCGATTGCTGCATGAATATGGTGCGTCTGTTAATTTTGTACCTTTACCTTTCTATAAAGCGTGCTGGATAACCGGAGATAAGAAGAAAATAGATGACTTTATCCGCTTTAAGCAAGCTAATATTATGGAGGATAAAGACGGGAATCTGGTATATCTGGCTCAAAGTGAATGGTTTTTAAACACTGAGCGTCAGAATAATCCGGATATTGAGTTTCATTTTTCCAGTGAGTTTATGAAAGCCTAACTCTAAACGAATTGGGAAGGGGATTTAGCTAACTAAAAACCAAAACAACTTGACTTATTCAGAGGCTGCGCTAAAAGGTGCGATGCTGGGCTTATTCATGGCCATTTCGGTGGGGCCCACCTTGTTTGCTATAATACGCTATAGTATTCATCATAGCTACAAGGCGGGTATTGCATTTATACTCGGTGTTAGTCTTAGCGATATCATCTTTGTTGGGCTTGCCAATCTGGCCACGCAATGGCTTACCTTCTTAGAAACGCATCAAAAAGCTGTGGGTTATATAGGCTCAGTGCTCTTCATGGGTATAGGCCTGTTTGGGCTGCTTAAAAAGTATAAGCCTAAACGGCCAAATAGGGATAAACGTAATGAGACTATAAGTAGAGGCGCATATTTTCAAATATGGCTCAGTGGCTTTTTGATGAATAGCCTAAATCCCGGAGTTGTACTCACATGGGTGGGTGCTGTGGCATTTATTGCCGGCCCGCATGTGGGAGTCTGGCAAAAGTTTGTGATGTTTGGGGTTTGCTTGGGGCTGGTGTTGGGCATAGATTGCCTCAAGGTATTACTGGCAGACAAAATCAGACACCGCCTCAATCTGAGGAAAATTATGTATATCAATAAGATTAGCGCCGCTTGTATCTTTCTGCTTGGTTTGGTGCTATTTATAGAAACCTACTTTGACATACTCAAGACTAAGATATAGAACTGTCTATGTCTGTAGTTCACAAGTTTTACTGTTGGCGCTTCGATGCTGCGACGGCGAGTTTTAGTAGTAATCTGATGGGCAGTGCAGGATTGGCAAACTGATTTAAATCTCCTACGAAATGCATTTTAGAGTGCGTGTGATAGAATGCAAATGAGCCTGTAGAACCGGAATGTCCTACTAATTCACCTCGGCCCATAAACATGGTTAGTAGCCCTCCTGCTGCAATACGCATATAGCCACCTCCATACGCAATGGGACCTTTACTTATTTGTAATCTCTTGTATTGTGCTAATTCATTGAACAATCGCCGGTCAAAAAGGCGCCCTTGCCAGAATGCTTTGCTGAAGCACATTAAGTCCCTTGCTGTGCTTATTGCTCCCCCGCTTGCTCCTAGAGATGAAATTAATAGGGGGCGATTCAGAATTTGGTTTTTGTAATAAATCTGTGGCACAATATGATGAGGATGGGATGGCAAGTACGTATTCTGCATATCTAGTGGCCGAAATATTCTTTTTTCGAATACATCGGCAATGCCTTCTTGTTGAATTGTTTCGATAATCCTCCCAAGCAAATCGAAGTTGATATTGGCGTAGAATGCTTTTTTACCATTTGGTGCAAAGCGTGCCGGGGATTCTTTGACTTGTTCTACTCGCTGGCGAAAACTCAGTGAATGGTCGGCGGCAAGATATGATTGTAAGGTCTGAGACTGGCTTTTCTCCTCAAATTCGTCTGGTAGACCACTCGTCTGAAAAAGGAGGTGATTAATAGTTAATTGACGAGAGTAATCCCGCCCTTTAAAATTATGCAGACCGTCAACGAGCGTTGAGTCCAAATATTTTTCTATCCTGTCTGAGAGGGAGATTTTGCCCTCCGCCATCATTTGCAAGATGCATGTGGTAGTGAATAGTTTGGTGACACTGGCTGCAACTAAAGGACTATCGATAGTGCGACCGCCATGGGTATAGCTTCTGGAAAAGTTACCCTCGTCATTTTCAATCATTAACACTGCTTCGTGAATGTCGCGGCGTTTTACCACACTTAGAAAGGATTTTTCCATTTTTTATTTTATTGATTTGCGAACAAACATATTGATTATCCTTGGCTCTTACAATATCTGTTCGGCTAATCGGCGGTCTTTTTCGGTGAATAAGTGATTGATAAGTATTCTTTTACATAATGCTTGCGCCATTTTACCGGCAAATAGTGCCTCTGAGGTACTTTACGGCTGGGGAAGATCATAAACTAGGATTTTAGAACATGAGTTCGAGAGCAATGGTGCTGAAAGCGGCGTGCTGGCAGAATCAGTGTTGGTCTTCTCATATACTGAAGTTATGTGCTACCAATCCAATTGAGTATTGAGCATCATAATGGTGCAAGCGATAAGATGCAGACAATAAAAGGCGCCTCAACAGGCGCCTTTTATTGTCTACTAACTGATTCCTAGCGTTTTGAAAACATGCCAATGATGTCGTCAATTACATTGCCATCTTTGTTTTTGTCCAGGAAGCTGCTCACCATACCGATAAGGCCGCCGCCTGCATTACTGTTATTACCGCTGAGGCCGCCGGCCAAGCCTCCAATAAGATCTCCTAGTCCGCCGGGCTGGCTGATATTGTTGGATTGCTTAGCTTTGTTTAAGTAGCTGAGTACCAACGGTGCCAGCATAGCCAAAATAGGGCCTATTTTGGACGTACTAATGCCTGATGATTTGGAAATGCCAGTTTGCACATCTTCCACATTATTGCCAAAGATATGTTTGAGGATTTTTGAGCCATCGCTAATTGCAGACTCTCTACTTCCGAAAAATCCCTGAATATTGTTCAGTACGGAAGGGTCATGCTGCTCTAAAGCATTATGCAGTGCTGCTGCACCCTGTGGGTCTTGAGCGTTACGGCCAAGACCGCCCAGTAGCATGGGAAGTGCAGACTGTACGGCTGCTGAAGCTTGAGACTGCTCCAAGCCAAACTGCTGTGATACATTGCTTATGATTTGTTGGCCTGTGGCACTATTGATTAAATCTTGAATGTTCATAACTTTCTAAATTAAATTGCTGTGTTTTGAAAAATCATTTTTTAGCTAATAAAATTAGGGTAATTTCTAGAAGAAAAATGAATATTCCCCTACAATTACAAAACATTAACCGTTTAGCGGTCAAAGCTTAGGTCTTTCTGCAAGAGTTCCGGCAGTTTGGGCAGTTTACTTCTTGGTATCAGGAAAGAGTTTAGCTCTGCTATCTCCTTAAATATCATATGGCTTTCTGCTGCGGCCTTTAGATATGCGGCACCCGAGCTGCCCCCGGTACCCACTCTTTTGCCTATCGCTCTTTGTACCATATGGATATGTCTTTGGCGCCATAAGGATAGCTGTTCGTCTATCTCAAGTAAACGATCCAGTAATTCAAATGGCAGGTGCAATAATGGGAAATCACGATACAGCATGATAAACAGTGCATTCTTCATGGCTAGCTGGCTTAATCTTCTGCCTTCGGGATAACTTTCCGGATTCATAAACAGTTTGTCAAAGGCTTCCAGATTGGCTTGCTCTGTTGGCATAAGTCCTCCGGCATATTCGGCGCGATAATGGTGCCAGAAATCTTTCCCATGTCCGCCCCAGTATTTCTGGTCGTTGGCAAATGGCATACGCTCGAGCCAGCTATTGATTAGGACGATGAGTGAAATTTCAGACTCGGCATTTTTTACACTCTCGATATCCTTGGGATGGAGTTGGGAAATATAGTATTCCTGACCATAGCGGTTGTGGAATTCGAGCCCGAGGAGCGCTTCCATGATTTTGAATTGTATGCTCTGAAACCCTGATGCCGGGCGTAGTAAATCTCTGAAATCCAGGAAGTCTAATGGAGTCATAGTTTCCAGAATGGAAATCTGGGCTACCAGTAGCTCCAGTATTTTGATAATTCTTTTGAGCCTGCTATTGGCGTTGAAAATATCTGGTGAGTTGTCTGGTACATTGCGTTGTTTGAAAATATTGCGTACAATGTTCAATTCATGCAATATCTGTTTAAACCAGAGCTCATAGGTCTGATGGGTGATGATGAAAAGCATCTCATCATTGGCTACTATGCCCTCTTTTTCACTTTCGGGGGCCTGTGCCTCAAGAATTTTGTCTAACTGTAAATATTCGCTGTAATATACCGGAGCTCTGTTATTGCTATCCATATTTGTTTAATAATTGTAGTTGAAAGCTGTATTCAAAAAGGTTTTTTATATAAATCTGCTCTGTGTAAAAATAATTAAAAATGCTAAAAGCGACAAAGAAGTGCTACTTTAACACATTATTCTTCTGGGGCATTGTGAGAAATACTCTGATTTGCAGGGCAGTGAAGCCTTCGTGGAACCAAATTGTGAAGTGCATTATTTTTTATACGTTAATGTTGTAGCATTTTATTGAACGCTCAGGTAGTCTCCATGAAAAAGGTTTAGTTTTGTAAAAAAAATTGTCAATCTTGAAGGAGCTTACACACCAGCAAAAAACTAGTTTAATACGCAAAGAAATCCAAGCCTCTTACCAAAAGTTAAAAGCACAATATCCCATACTCAAATATCAGAATTTCTGGGGTCTGAGTATTTTTGTTGTGAGCATTGCTGTGGTTTGCCTTAGTGCCTATCTATGGTGGAGCGGGCTAATACCTACCTGGGCCATGGTTCTGATTAATGCATTCTTTTTCGGAGTGCTGCATGAGCTAGAGCACGATTTAATCCATTGGATGTATTTCAAATCCAATAAATTATTGCACCATTTTATGCTTTTCGTTATATGGATTTTGCGGCCTCTTACCATCAATCCTTGGGTGCGCAGGCAGCTACATTACCATCACCACAAATATTCTGGCACCTTGCACGATGTAGAGGAGCGGGGCGTAACTAATGGGGAGCGTTGGAGCATCAAGCGCTTATTGCTCACCGCAGATTTGGTTTTAGGCGGCCTGTTTAGAGTGGGAAGCATGTTTCGCGATATCGATACGGAAGCCAAAGAAGGTCGGCTCAAACCCGATTTGGCCAAAAAATTGAAACGTTATGCGCTTACTGGAATCTTTCCGGTTACTGTATTTGCTCATGGTTTAGTATATTTAATCCTCATTAATTGGGGTTTGGACTTGCTCAATCTCCGTTTTCATACCGGTTTTGTACTGCCCGAGGTGTTAAAGGATTTTATACAATGGATTCAGCCATTGGTTTATGTCGTTATCCTTCCTAATATTATTCGCCAGTTTTCTTTGCATTTTATTACCTCCAATCTGCATTACTTTGGCGATGTGGAGAATGGTAATGTTATCGAGCAAACCCAGGTGATTAATGTCTGGTGGACATTCCCCTTGCAGCTTTTCTGCTTCTTTTTTGGCTGGACGCATGCCATTCATCACTTTGTGGTAAACGAAACATTTTATGTGCGCCACCTTGCGCGCAAGAGTGCATACCGTGCTATGCGTGCTTACGGGGTGCGGTTTAACGATATGGGCACTTTTTTCCGTGCCAATAGATTTCATTTTGACTTAGATCATATCTAGTCAGGTTTGGGTTTTTAATAAATGCTTTTATGTCTGCTGGCCTAGGGCTACGAGCATAGAAGCATTTTTTTATTCCTTCTTTTTCTCCATGCAAGTCAAAACCCATACCTGCTATGCTGCAATTTAAGCAATCAACGCTTAGGATATTTATTAGATTGTCTACCGGGTCAGTTGATTTCATGCCAGTAGGGTTTATTGCGGAGTGTCCACAAGTGCCTCAGATATTGCCTAGTTACTATCGGAGATATTTATTTTCTGATAATATTCTGTCCGACGCTTGCAGTAGCTACTTCACACCACTTTATACCACTATTGTGTTTTCCACTATTATCCCAGATTACGCATTAGGAATTTAAAAGAAAATTATTATGGCAAATAATCCACAAAATAGTGAAAAAAGCATAATAAATTATGGTTTTTGAGCTATTGAAGTGGATTAGAAGCAAGAATAATTTTATATAAAGAGTCTAAT
>DATGQB010000008.1:0-4081 GCA_035304405.1 Edaphocola sp. | reverse complement strand
TAGACTCTTTATATAAAATTATTCTTGCTTCTAATCCACTTCAATAGCTCAAAAACCATAATTTATTATGCTTTTTTCACTATTTTGTGGATTATTTGCCATAATAATTTTCTTTTAAATTCCTAATGCGTAATCTGGGCTTAATCTTTTAGCGCCTGAGACAGTCATTTTGTTCTAGGAACAGCGCACCTTCATGCTCGGAAACCGAATTCTAACTGAGCGTATAAGCACCATCAAGCATTATATAGCCGCAATAATACTGACCTTCAATAATCGGGTGTGCTACACCTGAAACACTCCAGCTTTCCACTCTTGTGTAATAGGAGCATTGTTAGCAGCCTTAATACCTTCTGAGATTACTTTGCGCGTATCAAGCGGGTCGATGATATCGTCCACCCAGAGGCGAGCCGCAGCGTAGTAAGGCGTAGTTTGCGCATTATATTTGTCTGTAATTGTCTTCAACAGTTCCTTTTCTTTCTCCGGGTCAATTTCTTCACCTTTTGCTTTTAAAGAAGCCACTTGAATCTGCAACAGTGTTTTTGCAGCCTGCTCTCCACCCATTACAGCAATCTTGGCATTTGGCCAGGCATAAATAAATCTAGGGTCGTAGGCCTTACCACACATAGCATAATTACCCGCACCAAAAGAGTTGCCAATGATAATAGTAAATTTAGGCACCACAGAATTGGCCACTGCGTTCACCATTTTGGCACCGTCTTTTGTAATACCGGAATGCTCACTGCGCGTACCCACCATAAATCCGGTAACATCTTGCAGAAATACCAGAGGGATATTTTTTTGATTGCAGTTTTGAATAAATCTAGCTGCTTTATCGGCGCTATCGCCATAGATAACACCTCCTATTTGCATTTCTTTCTTACCGCTCTTTACGATAGTACGCTGATTGGCCACAATACCCACAGCCCAACCATCTATGCGGGCATAACCACATACAATGGTCTTGCCATAATCTTGCTTAAACTGGTCAAACTCAGAATTATCCACAATGCGCTCAATGATTTCTACCACATCGTAAGGCTTGCTGTTATCGGGGCTCACAAATCCGCATATTTCCTTTGGATTTTTTAGTGGCTCGGCCGGCTTCACGCGGTTAAATCCGGCGTCTTCAGGCTTCCCTAATTTGGCTACGATACGTTTTACTTGATCTAAGCAATCTTGCTCTGTGTCGAATTTATAATCAGCAATACCGCTAATCTCGGTATGCGTAGTGGCGCCGCCAAGCGTCTCCCCATCGGCATCTTCACCAATAGCAGCCTTTACCAAATACGGGCCTGCCAAAAATATTGAAGCGTTCCCTTTAACCATAAGGGTCTCATCGCTCATAATAGGGAGATAGGCACCACCCGCAACGCAGCTACCGGTAACTGCAGCGATCTGCGTAATACCCATGGCACTCATCTTGGCATTATTGCGAAATATTCTGCCAAAGTGCTCTTTATCCGGGAAAATCTCATCCTGCATAGGCAGGTAAACCCCAGCGCTATCCACTATATAAATCACAGGCAGCTTATTTTCCATAGCTATTTCCTGCATACGCAGGTTTTTCTTTCCTGTGATAGGAAACCATGCACCTGCCTTTACTGTATAATCATTAGCAATAATCATACATTGACGACCACTTACGTAGCCAATTCCGGAAACGGTACCCCCTGCCGGGCATCCGCCATGCTCGGGATACATTTCATATCCTGCAAACACACCCAATTCCAAAAAATCGGTACCGTCATCTATGAGATATTCGATACGCTCACGAGGCGACATTTTGCCTTTAAGCCTGGCTTTTTCTAAAGCCTTCTTACCACCGCCTTCTTCTATTTTTGCTTTTTTCTGTTTTACCTGCGCTGCCAATAAGCGCATAGCGTCTTCGTTTTTATTGAATTCGATATTCATATACAGTTTTGCCTGGGTATTTATTTTAGAAATGAATCAATCGTGGCATGCATGAGATGCCCCACAATAAAATTCTGTGCAAAATACTGAAAAATGTACAATGAATAGGATTTTTGCCTCACACACTCCATTCTGATAGCAGATATTGAAGCGAATCCTGCACTTAAAATGAGAGATGATGGAGGCAGACCGCTCTAAAAACTTGAAAGATTAGAAGCCATTAAACCCAGATTACGCATTAGGCTCTTTATATATAATTATTCTTGCTTCTAATCCACTTCAATAGCTCAAAAACCATAATTTATTATGCTTTTTTCACTATTTTGTGGATTATTTGCCATAATAATTTTCTTTTAAATTCCTAATGCGTAATCTGGGATAATCTTATGGGCACACCGGCACCCTCAGAAACTGCTGAATCCGAGCAAGCGCAGGAAAATTTAACCATTCATTGATTCAGCAAGCTTAAAATCTATATTATATAAAACTGATTTTTTGGGTAAATTACCATTCTTGACTTAATTTCGCATATCTTTTCAAAAAACAAAATCCAAAATAATTATGGCAGAGAAAATAGTTATGGGTGCTGATGGGAAACTTCAGGTTCCCGACAATCCTATTATTCCTTTTATTGAAGGCGATGGCATTGGTCCGGAGATATGGGCTGTTGCGCAAAAGGTATTTGACACAGCTGTAGAAAAAGCATACGAAGGCAAGCGCAAGATTGAGTGGAAAGAAATGCTTGCGGGAGAAAAAGCCTTCAAACAGACGGGAGAATGGCTGCCGAAAGAAACCCTAGCTATTGCCAAAGAATATATTGTAAGTATCAAAGGGCCATTAACCACTCCTATTGGTGGCGGCATCAGGTCATTAAATGTAGCCATGCGTCAGGATTTAGACTTGTATGTATGTCTTCGTCCTGTGCAATGGTTCAAAGGTGTACCCTCTCCGGTAGTACATCCTGAATATGTAGATATGACCATCTTTAGAGAAAACACTGAAGATATCTACGCCGGCATTGAATGGCAAGCCGGAACAGAAGAAGCGAAAAAATTCGAATCCTTCTTGCTGAACGAAATGGGAGTAAGCAAAGTGCGCTTCCCTCAGCAGTCATCTTACGGTGTAAAACCAGTTTCCGAAGAAGGTACCAAACGCCTGGTGCGCGCTGCGATTGAATATGCATTGGAGCATCATAAACCA
This sequence comes from Edaphocola sp., assembly GCA_035304405.1. Lineage (GTDB taxonomy): Bacteria > Bacteroidota > Bacteroidia > Chitinophagales > Chitinophagaceae > Edaphocola. The sequence continues at coordinate 970 of DATGQB010000008.1, read as the reverse complement.
TCCGTAACCCTGGTGCATAAAGGCAACATCATGAAGTTTACAGAAGGTAGCTTCAAAAAATGGGGTTATGAAGTGGCCAGACAAGAATTTGGCGATAAAACCTTTACCTGGGATGAGTGGGATGAACTGAAAAAAGAACATGGCGAGCAATACGCCAACGAAGTTCAGAAAAAAGCATTGGCTGATGGTAAATTGCTGGTAAAAGATGTTATCGCTGACAACTTCCTGCAACAAATTCTTTTAGCGCCAAGAGACTACTCGGTAGTAGCAACACTAAACCTTAATGGAGATTACATTTCTGATGCCCTGGCAGCTATTGTAGGAGGTATTGGTATTGCTCCGGGTGCAAACATCAACTACAAAACCGGATATGCAGTATTCGAAGCAACCCACGGTACTGCTCCAAAATTTGCCGGCACCGATTCTATGAATCCTTGCTCTGTGATTCTGAGCGGATGCATGCTGCTGGAATACATTGGTTGGAAAGAAGCTGCACAAATGATTACTTCAGCAATTGAAGCTACCATTATGCGCAAGCAAGTAACCATAGATTTCTACAACCTGATGACCGGTGCAACATTGCTGAAAACCTCCGAATTTGGTACTCAGGTAATTGCCAATATGGGTATCGTTACAGATGGCCAATTGCAGCAGTCAAGCAGCTTGTAATTTTAAGTGCATTTATCAGCATTCTCATTTTAAAAGTATTGTCAACTATAAAAGCAAGAAACCCCGATTTACATCGGGGTTTCTTGCTTTTACCCTACTTCATTTACCCTAAGCGCACTTTTGATAAGATGCCAAGAGAGATGCCTAAACCCAGATTACGCATTAGACTCTTTATATAAAATTATTCTTGCTTCTAATCCACTTCAATAGCTCAAAAACCATAATTTATTATGCTTTTTGAGCTATTTTGTGGATTATTTGCCATAATAATTTTCTTTTAAATTCCTAATGCGTAATCTGG
>DATGQB010000007.1:0-12045 GCA_035304405.1 Edaphocola sp. | reverse complement strand
TAGGAATTTAAAAGAAAATTATTATGGCAAATAATCCACAAAATAGTGAAAAAAGCATAATAAATTATGTTTTTTGAGCTATTGAAGTGGATTAGAAGCAAGAATAATTTTATATAAAGAGTCTAATGCGTAATCTGGGTTTATGCCTGCTCGCGACTACAGTAGGCGCTCCTGTTCTCTAATCCATCTTTCGGGTATTTCATTCTGAGCTGCCAGATTATAATCCTGCTCAGAACATGGAATAAATGAGCCATCAGGCAGTTGCATCCACCATCTGTTGGTAATGCGGCTTTTCACGAATTTAGCCTCAAAGTCTGCAAAGGGCACATCAAAACTTAAGAACTGCTCCTTTTGATCCAGAGCCGCTTCTGATTGTCTGATTCTGTACCCATCTAGGAAGTACCAAATCATTTGGGCTACGAGTTGAGCGCCCTGTCCGCTCAAGTCATTTTCGGGATGGTAACCATATATACCCAAGGAGCGCATCTGGGCAGACATACCCGCGTAGCGGGTGAGCATGCACATCTCATCACCAAAAAATCCGTTAGGAGAGGCTAGTGGATTAAAGGCCGCATCACAAGCACGCACGGCAGAAAGGTCTATACTTAGTACACTACAATTGCGCAATACAGGCTCCATCTCGTCCATCTTGTCGCGCACCACTCCTAGCCGGTAAAAGTCAAAGCGCAGCTTATCCAGGGTTTCCAACATTCTGGGATTTACATAATAGCTTTGAAAACCTATGTGACTATAGTTGCGTACAAAGTTGGGCTCACCGGTGAGTAAGTCCATCAAATAGCTTCGGTCAAAACTCGCTCCTTCACTATCATCCAAATCTATCAATGCATCTACAGCGGCCATATCTATAGGGCTTTCGGCACGCCTGAAGACTTCATATTGTTGTAAGGTCAAGTCTTGACTACCACCCAGGAGGATGGCAATTTTTCCCTGACTGTAAATTTCTTGCAATACAACATTTAGGGCAGCTCTTGTGTCTGATAGCGTAGCACCTTGTACAATATTACCCAAATCAGCGAGCGCAATACCGGGATACCAGTTATACATTTTATAAAAGGCTTCACGTATGCGGTCAGGAGCCTGAGAATATGCAGAGCGAATATCCGCCCCGCGATACTCACCGCAGCCTAGCAGCACAATGTCTGCTTCGTTGATGTCCAGGTAGCCTCTTTGAGCACAATCTATGCTTTGGGCAAACTGGTGGGGCTGGTATTCGGAGCGTTCTATTAACTCTATATAATGCTTGGGACTTAAAAAATCGGAGAGGTCTATCATGTCATGTTGGCTTGTACGGGCGAAGTTAGGAATTTGATTTGATTTGTATTTGCTCAAAAAATGATTAATTTTGGCGCCTAATTTAGACAGAGAAATCATAATTATATATGGGACGTATATTTGAGGTGCGTAAAGCGAAAATGTTTGCCCGCTACGACCGTATGGCAAAACAATTTACGCGTATCGGTAAAGAAATTGCCATCGCCGTAAAAGCAGGTGGTCCGGCTCCGGAAACTAATCCCGCTTTGCGCCGCGTAATGCAAAATGCTAAGTCTGTCAATATGCCCAAAGACCGCATTGAGGCTGCTATCAAAAATGCGATGGGTAAAGATACCAGCAACTTCGAGCAAGTATTATACGAAGGGTATGCACCGCATGGCATTGCCTTGCTGGTAGAAACGGCTACTGATAATACTACCAGAACCGTGGCTAACGTCCGCTCTCATTTCAATAAAGGTGGTGGTAACTTAGGTACCAGCGGCTCCGTAGGCTTTATGTTCAACCACGTAGGGGTGTTTAAGCTTAAGAATGAGGGGCTTAATCCGGAAGAGCTGGAGCTGGAGCTCATTGATGCAGGCTTGGAAGAACTGGGCGAAGACAGCGAAGGTAATATTGTTATTCACACTGCTTATGCAGATTTTGGTAATATGCAAAAAGCACTGGAGGAGCGCAATATCACTCCAATTAGTGCCGAGCTGGAATGGATTCCGCTAAATACTGTAGAGGTTACTGAAGAGCAAAGCGATGATGTGTTTAAGCTGATAGAGCGTTTGGAGCAAGATGACGACGTGCAACGTGTGTTCCACAATATGGCCTAAATCAAGCATTTAATGCACTGCTATTATATTCGGGAATCCCCTTTGACTTTTTGTCTTTAGGGGATTTCTTGTTCACTACAATGCCTCACCACCAAATTCTTAATTTATGTACATACACGAGACCCAGCTGAGGGTGAGATACGGAGAGACAGACCAAATGGGCTTTCTCTATTACGGCAATTACGCTTTGTACTATGAAGTAGGCAGAACAGAAGCGCTGCGCAATCTAGGATTTTCTTACAAAGGCCTAGAGGAGCGGGGCGTAATGCTGCCAGTAGTCCGCATGGAAGTGGAGTACTTCCGTTCGGCTTATTATGACGATTTAATTACCATCAAGACGCATATGCCGCACCTACCTACCGGGCCGGAGATAACCTTCGTTTCGGAATTGTATAACGAAAAGGGCAAACTACTCAATCGCGGCAAGGTGACTCTAGTTTTTTACGACTGGAATAATAAAAAGAAAATGGCTATGCCGGATGATTTACGCCAAGTACTTGCCCCATACTATAATCAGGATTAATGCATCTTTGGGCGTGCCCCGCCGCCGATGCCATTTCCGGGCGAGGAACAAGTACTTGACATTTGAAATGCTTATCAAGCACTAGTCTTCAGGCGAGCGGCGTCGGGTCGGGCTAGTCGCTGCAAGTCCTCGCGGCAGGGCGCTAGGTCCATTGCGGAGTACGGCGCTTGGGTATGCATAGACTGGTGCCACCACCAATCATATCACTGCTCCTGCCACTGCGGGCTTTTCACTTCTATCCCTCACGCATCTCGATGAGGCAGAGTGACAAAGGCTTACTGCTACAAGCTATTGCACGATAAATCCATTTGCGGATATATTAATCTGTTATCATTGAAGAGGCCAATAGCTATTGCTATTGGCCTCTTCAATGATAAATTTTCAGTTTGCTAAGCACAAAAGTGTTATGCCATTTGCTCAGCTCCTTGTTTTCTTACATAGATGGTCTTAATCATGATAGATTGCCCTTCTATTTTTCCTTCAATATATCCTGTATCATTAGGGTCTAATTTGATATTTTTTACCACCGTGCCCAGCGCCGCATTCACACTTGAGCCTTTTACATCTAATGAGCGGGTAAGCACAACGGTATCGCCTGCAAATAATTGTGCACCATTGCAGTCTCTGTGCAGGTCCACTGTAGCATCGTTTTCATGGTCGCCTGTAGCTTTTGCCCAGTTCAGATGCTCCTCGTCCAGATACATCATGTCAATACTGTCTGCCGCCCAGCTTTCGTCACGAAAGCGATTCAGCATACGCCAGGCCTGAACTTGTACTGCCGGAAATTCGCTCCACATAGCTGTAGGCAAAGCGTTTTCCCAGTGTGCTTTGTCCAAATCGGCTTTCTTGTCTATTTGAGCGATGCAAGTTGCACATGCGAGGATATTATTATCGTGTATGGAAGCTGGTGCCATGCTTACTTCATAGCTGCTGAGCTGCTCGGTAGCACCACAAAGTTCACATGTGTTGCCACTACGTTGCTGTAATTCTTGAATTGTCATTATCTTGAAAAATAGTAAATAATGTTAAAATTGGCGCAAATTTACAATTTTAAATGCATTCAGCCATTCGCAACCTATTTGTGGCATCTCCTTTGGCCTCGCACACTTTCTTTTGGCACGAGCAGTTAAAAATTCGATGGCGCGAAAACCTTTCCTCTTACACGAAAATTATTGGAAAGCATGTTGGTCTAGCCCATACTAGTGCAGGATGCACTATTTTTGCCAAACATGAAAGCAGATATCAATAAGGATGGGGCAGAGGATATGCGACTGGCCAAGCGTCTGGCGCATCTGGGCTACTGCTCGCGCAGGGAGGCAGAGGTGTATATTGCCAAAGGCTGGGTGAAGGTAAATGGAGTTGTGGTTAAGGAAAAAGGACAGCGCGTAGCGCTTACGGATAAAATTGAGGTGAAGTCGGAGGTCATGCAAGCCCAGCAAAGTCGAGTGACGATTCTCCTGCACAAACCTGTGGGCTATGTAAGTGCTCAACCGGAAAAGGGTTACAAAGCTGCCGTAGAACTTATTACTCCCCAAAACCATTGGGAAGCGGATAAGTCGGGTATCAAATTCAGCCCTCAACATCTTAAAGGCCTGGCACCTGCTGGACGCCTGGATATTGACTCTGTAGGGCTACTAATACTCACGCAGGATGGAAGAATAGCCAAGCAGCTTATTGGCAGCGAAACGAAAATAGAAAAGGAGTATCTGGTGAGGGTAAAGGGGCAGCTCATTCCCAATGGATTGGAACTGCTCAATCATGGGCTTAGTCTGGATGGAGAAGCGCTCAGACCTGCCAAAGTGACTTGGCAAAACGAAGACCAGCTGCGATTTATACTCAAGCAGGGTAAAAAGCGGCAAATCAGACGTATGTGTGAGTTGGTAGGACTTAAGGTAGTTGGCTTGAAGCGCATTCGCATGGGGAAAGTGCGTTTAGGGCAACTTCCCCCCGGCAAATGGCGATATCTGGCCGCCAATGAAAGTTTTTAGGCTTTCAGCTCTAGCAAAACCACATTCTCTATGTGATGGGTGTGCGGGAACATGTCCACCGGGCGCACCCTTTTTACATCATACATCGCTGATAGTAACTGTAAATCTCTGGCTTGGGTAGCCGGATTGCAACTTACATATACTATTCTTGGCGCAGCCATTCTTAATAATTGTTGCACCAGTTTTTCATGCATACCCGCCCGTGGTGGGTCGGTGATGATGACATCCGGGCGGCCATGCTGCGCAAAAAACTCATCCGTGGCAATGTCTGCCACATCGCCTGCATAAAACTGGCAGTGCTCCAGATTGTTCCATGCTGCATTGATTTTGGCATCTTCTACGGCATCCGCCACCACTTCTATGCCTATAACTTTTTTGGCTTTTGCAGAAAGGAAAATACCTATGCTTCCGGTGCCACAATAAAGGTCATAGACTACTTCATTACCGCTGAGGCCCGCAAACTCTCTGGTGATTTGATATAAACGCTCCCCCTGACGGGTATTGGTCTGGAAGAAGGACTTGGGTGATATTTTGAACTTATATTGCTCTAAATACTCCTCAATATATGGCTTGCCTTTATAGCACATCACCTCTAAATCATAAATAGTGTCGTTCTTCTTAGGGTTAATGGTATAATTCAAAGAACTGATTTCAGGGAATTTTTCTGCCAGGGCGTCTAGCAGCATGTACAATTCCGGACGGTTATGATGCACTATCAGATTTACCATTACCTCACCGGTGGTAGCCATCCTGATAATCAAATTGCGCAGCCAGCCTTCCTGATTCTTAAAGTCGTAAAATGGCAACTGATGCGCTAAGGCCATCTCGCGTAGAAGGTTTTTTATCGCATTGGTAGGTTCGTCTTGCAGATAGCAGGTCTGAATATCCACCACTTTGTCAAACATGCCCGGAGCATGGAAGCCCAGTGCGGGTTCTCGCTCTATATATGCTCCCTCAGCTGCTGCCAGCACCTCACGACTTAGATACTGCTGCGTAGAAAAGGTGAATTCCAATTTATTGCGGTAATGCGTGGTGCGCTCAGAACCGGCTATGGGTTCCATCTCAGGCAGCGCGATATGTCCTATACGGCTCAGCTGGTCGGCCACCTGCTGCTGTTTGTATTGAAGTTGTTGCTCATAGGGCAGCATCTGCCATTTGCATCCCCCACAAATCCCAAAATGCTCACAAAATGGTGTAAGTCGGTCAGGAGAGGGTACCTCTATTTGCAATATCTTGCCCTCAGCGTAGTTTTTCTTATTTTTATACACAAATACTTCTGCTACGTCTCCCGGAATACCGCCTTCTACCATCAATGTCTTGCCATCAGGCATATATCCTATACATTTCCCCTCTGCGGCATATTTTTCCAACCTTATGCCTTTGATTGCTGTCTTTTTATTTTTGCGAGCCAATTTATTTCCTGATTTATTGAATAAGTTTGCAAATTTAACGCCATTTTTACTTTAATTGCAGGGATACTTCAATAGTTTTGACAAGCTTAAAAATATAGGCGGAATATCGCCAAGGAGATGATTATGACAAAAAAAACACTTCTGTTTGCAGCCATTTTAGCATGTGCATCTACGCTAGGATGGAGTCAAAAGAAAGAATATGGGTACAAGGTTACGGTAGAATTTGACGAGCCTATCAAAGATCAAACCATTTATTTGGCACATTATTTTGGCAAGGGACTGCCCACCATTTACAAGTTGGATTCTGCCAAGGTGATAAACGGTCGCAAGGCAGAGTTTCAACGTAAAGACAGTATTTTAGGAGGGCTACACTTGGTAATGTATGAGCAAAATAGCCGCTTTTTCCATTTGCTGCTAGATAATGGTTACAAGGTAAGCGCTAAGGTAGATACTTCTGGCAAGGCTCATTTTACGCAAAATCAGATCAATAAAGACTTTGAACTGGTCGAGGAAAAAATGCTGGTCATCCAGAAAGATAAAGCCAAGCTGCGCGAGGATTATAAAAATGCCTCAAGCAAAGAAGATTCTACACGTATAGATGCTGCATTTAAAGAGCTGGTGGCCAAAGAAAAGGCTATTCGTCGCGAGTATGCTGCCAAAAATAAAGGCAATCTTATGGCTAAAATATTCGATGCTATGGACGCGCCTGATTTGCCAACAGATACCCGCTATCTTGAAGATGGGGTAACCGTAGATTCGCTCTACCCGCTGATGTATTACAAACAACATTTCTGGGATAAATTCGACTTTACAGATAACCGTCTGGTCAAAACATCTCTGCTGGATGGTCGCTTAGGTGAGTATTTTAATAACTTGGTATATCCGATCCCGGATAGTATTAATTATGAAATGGATAAGCTCCTAGCTAAGGCAGAACCTGCAAAGGAGATTTATAAATACATCCTGCACTGGTTGGGCAACTGGACGCATGAAAATAAAATGATGGGAGTGGATGCTTCTTTCGTTTATCTTGTGGAGAACTATTACGGCAAGGGTAAAGCTTTCTGGTTGGACTCTGCTGCCGTGGCAAAATATCTGGATAGGGCCGGCAAAATTGCGCCAAATGTGGTAGGCAACCCTGCACCGCGCCTTGTATTGCAGAATCTCGCCACGCTTCAGGATGTAGATGTAACACAGGCTACTAAATCGCGCTACACCATTATTGCTTTCTGGTCTGCCGATTGTGGCCACTGTATGGAAGAAATGCCAAAAGTGGTGGACTTGTACAACAAGATTTTGAAAAAAATGGATGTGCAAGTGATTTCGGTGCCTTTGATGGTTAAGGGTGGTGATGATATTCGCAAAATTTATGAAGAGTGGGGTGTGAATGACTGGATAACATTGGTGGATTATCATAATAAGAAGGAGTACAGAGAGTTGTACGATGCTTATGCCACTCCTGTGATTTACGTCTTAGACAGGGATAAAATCATAGTGGGCAAGAAATTAGGCTCTTCCTCTATTTTGCCGGTTATAGAACATGATATAGAAGTGAAAAACAAAAAGGCTGCTAAACCTTAGTTTATCGGTAGCCTATATGCAACCGCCAGCCTGATAGTCTGTGCCCCAAGTGCACATTTACTTTTAGGTTGGCGGTCTTTTTTTGAACAAAACTGCCGTCAATCTTCTACACTTTGTGCAGGCGCAGAGCAGTTGCCTCAGCAGCTGGCGGTGCAGACTTTTAGCTCTCCCAGCTTCCTTTCTTCATTGTTTACATTACCGCCTGGGCACTGAGTTTGCAGTAGTAGTGTGTAGCGTTTGCTGCTCTGAGTGTGGCGCTCTCTTTTTATGAAAGCTTAATAAAATATTTTCACCTATTAGCCGTATTTTAGCAGTATGACCAAATACCTGCGACTATTCTTAATTGGTATAGCCCTGCTCTCCTTCTCACCGCTAGCTGTGTTTGCTCAGCGTGAGCAGGCAGAACAGTCTGCTTTGCTGTTATTGGCACAGAAAGATTATGATAAGGCTTTGACAATGTTGCATCAGCTTTATAGTGAAGCTCCTTTTGATAAGCGCTTGTATGATATCTACTATAGGGGGCTCATTGAAGCGAAACGCTATGATACTGCTATATCACTGGGAGAGTATATGGCACAAATCAGAAGGGAAGACTTATCGGTTTTGGTAGACATTGGCCGTGCGCATGAACTGAAGGGAAATAAAAATGCTGCGCAAAAACAATATGATGCAGCTATTGAAGCCTTAGGGGTCAATGAATATCAGGCAATAGGTCTGGCAGCAGCTTTTCGAAATATAGATGACCTCAAAAACGAATTAAAGACCTACGAGCATTTTCGCCGTATCACAGGCAATCCTTATGTATTTGCATACGACCTCTCCAGGCTCTATGATAAGTTTGGCGAAACGGATAAGGCGCTGGATGTCTTGCTTACTTCGCTACGTATGCAACCTTATGGTATGGAAAATGCTAAGCTGGCCATGGAAAGGCTTATTGATAATCAACCCAAGAAGATGAAAAAGGCGGAGGCTGCCATCGCTCAAAGAATGAAACATGAGCCCAACAGTTATCTATGGCGGGAGCTGTTTACCTGGCTGCAATCGCAAAAGGGCAATAAGTCAGATCAGCTAGCTGCTATAATAAAGCTTGATGAAGAGCAGCAGCAAAATGGTTCGATGGTCTGGAATTGGGCTTATGAGCAATACCAGAAGGACGAGAAGGAATTGTCTTTGCAGGCTATGAGCTATTTGCTCAAATTGCCACAAAATAGTCCGTTTCGGAAGAATGCTGTGCAGCTGCATTGTATGATACTATACGAGAAGCTCCAGCAAAGCTATCCCGTAGACAGCCTGAAGCTAAGGCAGCTGCTTGATGCGTATGCTGTTGCATTTGAAGATTATGCCGATTTGCGTTTGGGCAATCTGGGTCTCAATTATGCAAATATCCTGGCCTTGTATGCCCATGAGCCACAGCTTGCCTTAGATTTTTTGGAGCAATGTATTGGTACGGCTTACGTACCTCAACATTTTGTGGGCGAAGCCAAGTTGTTAATGGGTGATTTTCAGGTGCTATTAGGTAATGTGTGGTCTGCAGCCCTGCTCTACAGCCAGGTAGATAAAGCATTTAAAGAAGATAGGCTTGGCGAGGAGGCCAGATTTCGCAATGCCAAATTGAGTTATTTCAGAGGTGATTTTGAATATGCCCAAGGGCAACTCTCCGTTCTAAAGGCCTCTACCACCGAGTTTATTGCCAACGACGCATTGTACTTGTCGGTGCTGATTACCGAAAACACACCCGAGGATAAGGAGTATATTGGGCTGAAAAGCTTTGCCCGTGCAGAACTCCTACTCTTTCAGCATAAATATGATGAAGCCGACCAGATATTAGACAGTCTGGCCCGCGCCTTACCTGAAGACGAGCTTCAGGATGATATTTATATGCAAAGAGCCCTGATTGCCATGAAAAAGCAGGATTATGACAAGGCCATCGGATTCCTAAAGGTGATTCAAGAGCGCTTTGGGGATGATGTCTTGGCAGATGATGCTACCATGCGTATAGCCCGTATTTATGAAGAACAATATAAGGACGCCGAAAGGGCCCGGTCGGAATATGAAAAATTAATTGTGGATTATCCTGGTAGCACTTTTGTGCAGGAAGCCCGAGCCCGATATAATGCTCTGGCCAGTTCAGGAACTTAAAGTATTCAAATGGTAGCACCCTTTGTGCTGCTGAAAAATTTTTCGAAATGAGGATGTATCGTTGGGGGATAGTGATGGTTTTATGTGCCATATGGCTGACCGCTAATTGTGGCCCGGTTTGGGGGCAGCAATTCTGTGGACTAAAGAATAAGGTTATCACAAACGGGGAAAAGGTGGAGTTTACGGTTTATTACAATCTCAGTGCTCTTTGGGTAGCAGCAGGTAAGGCCAGTTTTACAACACAACTCACTCATCTTGATGGTCGCCCTGTCTTTCATCTCACAGGCTCGGGCCGTACTTTTAAATCTTATGACTGGATATACAAAGTAGATGATGTATATGAGTCATTTGTAGATACACAAACTTTGCTACCCCGCAAATTCAGTAGAAAAGTGTATGAGAATGGTAGAAAAAAGACCGAATATGTGCGATTTGTGCATGCCGCTCGCAAAGCCTTTGCCAACAATAAATCCTACGATGTGAGCCAATGTGTGCAGGACGTCCTTTCTGCCATATATTATGCCCGAAATATTGATTATAGCAAATACAAACCAGGAGATAAGATACCCTTCGATATGTTTATTGATGAAGAGTTGCATCACCTCTATATACGCTATCTGGGCAAGCAGCAGATTACTACACGCTACGGTACTTTTAACACAATCAAAATCAGACCCTTGCTGGTTGAGGGTACAATATTCAGAGGAGGGGAGCAGATGGATATTTATGTCACAGATGACCTCAATCTGGTGCCGGTGCGCATCGATAGCAAGATTCTCGTAGGCAGCATTAAAGTGGATATGACATCATTTTCAGGTCTTCGTCATCCCATGAAGGCATTGCTTCGCAAGAAATAGCCTAGTCGGAGTCTCTACTTGATAAAAAAAACCAAAATAAGTACAGTATTCCCAGCATTTCCGCTTCGCAGCTTGCTGAGCTATGGCATTTTCGGTAAATTTGCGTTATGAATCTGATTGTCAATAAAGTTGCTGAAAGTGGATTATTTACGTTGAATCTGGAGCAGTTCCTGCCTCAGCCGGAAATGCTTCTTGCGCTGGATATAGCCCCCTTTTTGTTTAAAGGCATGATACTGCGCGAAAAAGATTTTCGCGCTGCACTCCTTGAGCATGACTGGAGCCAATATCAAGGCAAACATGTAGCCATCTATTGCTCTGCCGATGCTATTATCCCCATGTGGGCATATATGTTAATTGCAGTGTACCTTCGTCAGGTAGATGCTCAAGGTTATTGCTGCAAACCTGAGCAGTTGTCTGAAATCGTTATGCTAAAGAATATTGAAGCATATGATCTAAGTGCGCATACCGATGCTCGCGTTGTGCTAAAAGGTTGCGGGCAGGTGCCTTTGCCGGAGTCGGCCTACCTCAAAATGAGCGAACGCCTTTTGCCTGTGGTGAAAAGTCTTATGTATGGTGAGCCTTGCTCTACGGTGCCCATATATAAGCGTAGATAAATTGCCTGCCGGCTTATCGATTCTAAGGGCTGCTCGCTGCGCACCGATTCTGGTCTCGCTGGTAGCGTCCGTCCGCTATCCCCGGCAAATGCCTGGCGCCCAAGGACGCTTGTAGGGTGGGTTGGGGCTTATGCCGGTGGCTCAATTGCCTCTAACTTACCGGCGCAAGAATATTACAAATGTGCAGAGATGTGACTCATGCTACACATGAATCCTTTTTGCTATTTCCCCGAATGCCCTGCGGTTATAGTTGGCTTGCTTGTTTTCCCGTAATAGGAGCTTCTTCCGCAGTGGAATCAACGGGTGTTGTTTCTCCTGAAGACTGCTCAGGTGAACATTTTTCCAGTGCTTGGCCCAGTATTTCATTCACTTTGGCTTTGGGCAGTCGTTTGGCAGCTTTGTAGCTATACTGGCTCGAGATTTCATCGGCTGTGCAGGAACAGATGCGTACTACCTCTGCTGAGTCAACATTCTGCTCTAGCTGTTCGAAGCTAAAACTGGCAGATAGGTAGCATTCTTGCTCAAACTGCTTTCTTTCTGTTTCAGTCCATGGCACCAGTTCGTCAGATGGTTGACCATTTTTGCAGGAAGACATAAGTGCCAAAATACCGCTGAATATAATAGAGAGGTAAAACGTGTTTTTCATATCAGTATCAGGCAAAGCTAAACAAATTTGTTCAACCCAGATTACGCATTAGGAATTTAAAAGAAAATTATTATGGCAAATAATCCACAAAATAGTGAAAAAAGCATAATAAATTATGGTTTTTGAGCTATTGAAGTGGATTAGAAGCAAGAATAATTTTATATAAAGAGTCTA
>DATGQB010000006.1:0-11100 GCA_035304405.1 Edaphocola sp. | reverse complement strand
TTCTTTTAAATTCCTAATGCGTAATCTGGGTTAAATGATGTTTTTTGTAACACTGCGACTAAGTACCTCATGTGCACATAGCAGTGCGCTGACTGTAGCGCTTGCCTGCCGATGCATTTATGTGAGACCGGCAAACCCTGGGCAAAACATTTCAAAGGTACATAGCTAGCACGATCTTCGCTATTTCCCCTCAGGGGAGAAAAGAGAGGAGCATCACAGACAGACAATGATCACAAGCAGGTTGGAATAAGCAAAAAAGGCTAACCACTGTGCCATACAGGGTTAGCCTTTTGTATCCTAGACATGGACCGAGAGATTATGCCTCGTTGGCACCATGGCATTGTTTGTATTTCTTACCACTTCCGCAAGGGCAAAGGTCATTTCTGCCAATTTTCGGATCTACAGATACCGGAGTGTTGGGTTTAGGCTGCTGAGCCTGACGCACATGGTCTTCTGTATAATAGTCTTCTTCATTTGCGGCATAGGCCTCACCTCTGGCATCTACATCAGCACTGTTGTCATAAAGCTCATCAAAGTCTGCATACTCCTGAGGAATCTGTTGCACATTCGGTGGCGGTGCCTGCTGTACTGGAATATTGGCTCTCAACAAGAAAGAAACGATATTTCTGTTGGTCTCCATCAGCATCTTCTTAAACAATTCGAATGCTTCAAATTTGTAAATCAGCAATGGATCTTTCTGCTCATAAGAAGCCATCTGCACAGAGGTACGAAGGTCGTCCATAGCTCTCAGATGATCTTTCCATGATTCATCGATAAGGCCAAGGGTAGTAGCTTTTTCCAATGCGGTTTGCACGGTACCCATACCTTTTTCAATGGTCTCATCAAGACCTACCTGAATCTGAATGCCTTTATTACCATCCGTAAACGGAATCATTACAAACTCTATGCGACCTTGAGATTGCTCTTTAATGTTGATAAACTGAGGAATCATAGCGTCGCCCATGTGTGCGAATTTGCTTTGATAGGCCGCCTTGATTTCTTCATAAAATGCTTCAACACCCTGAGGAGTCTTAGCAGTGGCTTCAGAAATTTGAGGCTCAAATGCCAGATGTTTGATTACATTAAGACGGAACTCTTCAAAGCTCTGGCCATTTTGCAATTCGGCAAGGAAGTCGCTAGCCACGTCATACATAGCATTATCAATATCGATAGCTACGCGATCGCCAAAGAGGGCATTATGCCTGCGTTTATAAATTTGATTTCTCTGCGCATTCATCACATCATCATATTCCAACAAGCGCTTACGAATGCCAAAGTTATTTTCTTCTACTTTTTTCTGAGCACGCTCGATAGATTTGGTAATCATGCTATGCTGCAATACCTCACCCTCTTTGTGTCCCATTTTATCCATCAATGCGGCGATACGCTCAGAACCGAATAGGCGCATCAATTCATCTTCGAGAGAAACGAAGAATTGTGAGCTACCCGGGTCACCCTGACGACCGGCACGACCACGCAACTGCCTGTCCACACGGCGAGATTCGTGTCTTTCGGTACCGATAATTGCCAAACCGCCGGCTTCTTTTACGCCCTCGCCTAGTTTGATATCCGTACCACGACCAGCCATATTGGTAGCAATCGTTACGGCACCAGCCAGACCCGCTTCAGAAACTATTTGTGCTTCACGAGCATGTTGTTTGGCATTGAGTACATTATGCGGTATTTTTCTTTGCTGCAACATTCTGCTGAGCAATTCTGACACCTCTACCGAGGTGGTACCTACCAATACCGGGCGGCCGATGGAACGCATGGCTTCCACCTCGTCGATAACGGCTTTATATTTTTCACGCTTAGTTTTGTAAACTAAGTCTTGTTGGTCTTTTCTTTGGATTGGTCTATTGGTAGGAATGGTAACCACATCCAATTTGTAGATTTCCCAGAACTCACCAGCTTCTGTCTCGGCAGTACCGGTCATGCCGGCCAGCTTGTGGTACATACGGAAATAGTTTTGCAAAGTAACCGTAGCGAAAGTCTGTGTAGCAGCTTCGATATGTACGTTTTCTTTTGCTTCGATAGCCTGATGCAAACCATCAGAGTAGCGACGACCTTCCATCACACGACCGGTCTGCTCATCCACAATTTTCACCTTATCATCTACCACGATATATTCCACATCCTTTTCGAACATGGTATAGGCTTTCAATAATTGCTGTACGGAGTGGATACGGTCAGCTTTGGTAGCATATTCCTGTAATAAGGCATCCTTTTTCTGTAGGCGTTCCTCGTCACTTAAAGATTTATCAGATTCAATCTTAGCCAATGCAGTACCAATATCCGGAAGTACGAAGAAGTTAGGATCTTCTGATGCACCGGTAATTAGTTGTAAGCCTTTATCAGTAAGGTCAACACTTTTTTGCTTCTCATCGATAGCAAAGTAAAGCTCTTCATAAACCTTAGGCATGTTTTTCTGATGCTCGGCGATATAGTAGTTTTCTGCCTTTTGCAAAATCTGACGATTACCCTCTTCACTCAGGAATTTGATAATTGCAGAATTTTTAGGCATACCTCTATAGGCGCGATATAAATATAATCCTCCCGTATCTTTATCGGTTTTACCTTCCTTGATAAGGCGCTTAGCTTCGTTCAAGGCCTGGTTTACCACTCTTTTCTGCGCTTCTACCAATCTTTCGATACGAGGTTTCAGCACATGGAATTGCTGTTCTTCACCTCTGGGTACCGGTCCGGAAATAATAAGTGGGGTTCTAGCATCGTCAATCAGTACGCTATCCACCTCATCCACGATGGCAAAGTGGTGCTTGCGCTGTACCATATCCTCAGGACGGTGCACCATATTATCTCTCAGGTAGTCAAAACCGAATTCGTTATTGGTACCATAAGTGATGTCAGAGTTATAGGCATTTCTTCTGGAGGCTGAGTTGGGTTGGTGCTTATCGATACAATCCACGGTAAGGCCTAACCACTCAAATAGAGGGCCATTCCATTCCGAGTCACGACGAGCCAGGTAATCATTCACTGTTACCACATGCACGCCCAGTCCGGCCAATGCATTCAGGTAAACAGGCAATGTGGATACGAGGGTTTTACCCTCACCGGTAGCCATCTCGGCGATTTTACCTTGGTGTAGTACAGTACCACCAATAAGCTGCACATCATAGTGTACCATATTCCATGTTACCTCTACCCCTGCAGCTTGCCAGGTAGTATTATATATTGACTGATCACCATCAATGGATAAATTGCTTCTACCTTGACTTACTAATTGTCTATCCAGATCGGTAGCGGTAGAAACCACCTGCTCCGACTCTGCAAATCGACGTGCAGCTTCCTTAATAGTAGCAAATGCTTCGGGCAGAATTTGCTCCAGCACTTCTTCAAGCTTCTCATCACGCACTTTTTCGAGCTTGTCCACCTCATTTAAGATGGCATCTCTGGCTTGCAAATCAGCATTTGCGGCCGCTTCTTCTTTCTTTGCAGCTATTTGAGCATCGATGTCAGCGAGATGTGCGGCGATACGCTCTCTAAACTTCGCCGTATGCCCTCTTAGTTCGTCATTGCTTAATGACTTATAGCTTTCAAAATACTCATTGATAGACTTAACTATGGGCTGAATCTTTTTTACATCCTTTTCTGACTTACTGCCACCAAATAATTTTGATAGAAATCCTAACATTGTTTCTGCGTTTGTATATAAATGCGACCGCTTTATCTATGAAAAACATCACCTCTCACGGTCGTAAAAGAAAAAAGTGATGCGAAGTTAAATATATTTTTGTTGACCTTACACTGACTCTTAAAAATTAAAGGCTCCAAATTACATTATTATTTCTGAAGGAAAAGCAGGAATTGCAATTTTTTGACAAATTTCTGAGCAGTGGCACAGCCCGCAATATATAGCTATGAAAAAAAATTCGCGACAATATATAAGCAGCTTAGTATAATAACATACAAATATTATGCGATGATAAAAAAAATGACAAATCGTCGCTATCTCAGGTACTATCTGCCGTCTGTAGCAAATATGGATTCAAAATAGGCAGGTGCTCGTTTCAAACGGCTGCCATACCAGCTGAACATCTCACCATCTACCAATAGGACATTCGCACGGGGTACCGCTTCTCTAAATTCATTAAGATGCCTCTCTTTAAACGGATAAGGCTCAGAACTTAACAAAATAAAATCAGGTGCTGCATTCTTTATGTCTTCTAAACTACACTCAGGATAGCGAGACAAACCGGTAAAAACATTCTCCATACCCAATACGCCCAATATATCATCAATGAAGGTATTGGCAGCAGCAACCATAATAGGATTGTTCCAAATTAAATAGGCCACTTTTTTGCCCTTAATTTCCGGCAAATACAATCGCGAGAAGCCTTGAGCTACCTCGTCAGCGAGCATTTGAGCGCGCTCTGCCTTACCCACCACGACTCCCATGCTACGAATCATAACCAGCGCATCTTCCAAAGAATAAATATCACTCATCCACACCGGCACATGCTGCTCAAGCGCATAAATTTCGGATTGTAGGTTCTCCTCTTTATTGCCAATTACCAGGTCGGGATTTAGATTTAGAATCTGCGCTATATGTAGCGATTTGGTTCCCCCTACTCGCGTTTTGGTTCTAAACCATTCGTCCGGATGCACACAGAACTTCGTAAGACCTACCAGCTCTTCAGACAGTCCCAAATCATACAATAGCTCCGTTTGTGAGGGCACCAAAGATATAATCCTTCTTGGATTATCAACTACTCTTACTGTCCTGCCCATCATATCTGTATGCAACATATTTCAAGTATTTTTTAATCCATTCTACTATAAAAATATAAAGCTATAAACGCAAATATGGCACTCAAAGGAATAGGAACCACACCCTGCTTTATGGGCAGAGGAAGAATAAGGATATTGCCAAACAAACCCTTTATTATCGGTTGTTCTGAAAAGAAATAAGCACCTAGAGAACAGATGGTGAGCACTACAAAACCGATTGCGCCCCAACGTTGGAAAAAAGTTGCTCCAAACCAGAAAATGGTCATTAATACCATAAATACCGCTCGTAACTTATGCAGGGGGTCCACCTCTGCTGTGAACATGCTCAGCGATACTTCATGTATGGAAAGGAATAATAGAAAGCAAGCCACCAATGGAAAAATCACAGGTGGCCTGACAAAGAAATTTTGTATAAAGCGCTTCATTTATAAGAAATTTACTTAGTAGGATAAATCATGCGGTAACCAAGATTAATCTTCCCTTTAGATATATCGTCTAACTTTTTCTTAATCAATCTTCTCTTAAGCGGGCCAATATGGTCGATAAATAAAATTCCCTCAATATGGTCGTATTCGTGCATTATTACTCTGGCTGTGATACCGTCGAATGTTTTACGCTGAGGCTCAAAGTTTTCGTCTAGGTACTCTACTGTAATTATGGACTGCCGCCACACATCCTCTCTAACTTTGGGAATACTTAAGCAACCCTCATTGTAAGCCCACTCATCACCTTGAATATCAACTATTTTAGCATTGATAAATACAGACTTTATAGGCTTTTCATTTGGATAATCCTTTTTGTCCTGCTCGTCAAAAGCCTCTACAATTTGCTCGGTATCAACCACAAATAAGCGAATAGACTTATTGACCTGTGGTGCAGCGATACCTACCCCATTGCTGTGGTACATTGTCTCCCACATATCGTCGATTAACTGTTGCAGGCCGGGATAATCCTTGTCGATATTTACAGCTACTTTTCTTAATACAGGATGGCCATAGGCCACGATTGGTAAAATCATTTGTGTTTAATATATTTTGATAATCAGATAAACTGAAGAATTCTAGCACAAAATGTGCATGCTAAATCTAGCAAAATTACGAAAATTTCAGCGCATGAAATTAGGTATATCCGATATTTAACCAATCTGATGACAATAATTGAAGATTTAGCGCCCTAATATTCTCAACAATGAAAGCGCTTCGTCTACTTGTAATTTATTCGTATTAAATATATATCCTAACACTAACTAAAGTAATTTAAGCGCACAATACATAAGGAAGGGCAGTAAACGATTCTCCGGCGAAAGCCTGAAGTTCAATCAAAGAACGCCAACTGCACATAGGACCTAATAGGAGAAAAATACATATTGTTTATCAATGCACAATAATATTTATCTAAAGAATTGAGCGAGTATCCCCGCACCATTTCATGCTCCGCTCCATTAAGACAAATCTCCCTGCTGCCTACACTTAACGTTCCTAGGAAAGGATATTTGTTTGAGATGCATGCTGCATCCCGCGGAAAAAGATTGCAGACTTACTTTTATATATCATGTCGAAATAACGCAATCCCCGGATTATACAAGAGGCACATGACACTGCAAATCCTAAGATTAATCTGGCAATACAGAATTCATATATACTGATTATAAAATAATCACTTCCATCATATTAATACACATTATCTAAACTATATTATAGTAACATTGTGAATAAAGCTCAGGAATAGTATTGGCCTTAGCCAGACAGCCAGTTCTTATTCTTAAAATTAGAAAAAAAGAGGTGCTGAATACATGCCGAAGAAAGTTCCGAAACGGAAAAATCCTGAGCTGCGCCTTAGCAGATTGGCTCGACTCAGGATAGAAATCAATAATTAAAAAAGACTGACAAACTTATATAGCGGAGCAGCTAAATAGGGTACACGATACACCCAGTCTGTCAATTCGTCATATCACGCCCCCTCTTCGTGGTAAAGTGCAGTTCCCGACCTCATCAATAATAAGGCACTACTTAAATACTCCCTTGCTCTAGATAAAAACTGAAGAGGCCATAGCAGCCGCTGTCGCAAATGCCTCCTCATCCAGGCTTAAGGAAATAGACGATTCCTTAGCGAAAGCAAGCAGCTCTTCTGTGGCAATATTACCCACTAATTTATCTTCTGCCATAGGGCAGCCTCCAATACCTTTTATAGAACTATCAAAGCTTCTGCAGCCACTATCATATGCAGCCTTTAGCTTCTCCCTGGCTGTGGCAGGATTGGAATGAAAATGCGCTCCGATATGCATATTGGGAAACTCCGGAATAAGCTGTTGGAAAATATACTTAATATTCTCCTCATTGGCCACCCCAACGGTATCGGCCAGAGCTATATGTGATACACCCAAATCTACTAGTTTATGAAACCAACGAAAAACTATGTCCGCATTATATGGGTCTCCATACGGGTTGCCAAAACCCATGGAGATGTAGAGCATGGCTTTCTTATTATTGTTTACACATAAGTTTTGAATTTCTTCCACCTGCGCCAGCGACTGCTCGATAGTTTTGTTGGTATTGCGCATCTGAAAAGTCTCCGAGATAGAAAATGGAAATCCCAGATAAGTGATTTCGTCGTACACCACTGCTTCCTCGGCCCCACGGGTATTGGCCACTATTGCCAGCAGCTTCGACTTAGTATCAGACAAGTCTAATTGGGGTATCACTTGTTTTGTATCTGCCAGCTGAGGAATAGCTTTAGGCGAAACAAAGGAACCAAAGTCCAGAATATCGAAACCAACTTTGAGTAAATGATTGAGATAAGCTACTTTAGTAGCTGTGGGTATAAAATGAGGCCAGCCTTGCATGGCATCTCTTGGACATTCAACTAAAATCATAATTTAAGATTATTGGCTCAAAAATACGCTAATTTTCAAAACGTACTGCGCTCAGCCTGTTAGGGCAGTAGACAGCCTCATGGCCCTACTTCCGGCAAAACTGTTTATATGACTAAAATAGCTTCTCATACAGATGTCCCAGCCCGTACCTAACCTATACCAAATTAAGGCTGTTTCCCAAACTGCTAATCATTCCTAAGTCTAGCAGATGGTTTCTCGAAGACTAGAAAGATTGTCGTCTAACCGTAAAAGTTCAAATATTGTACATACCGTGCCCAAACTGTTCCGCCCAATGGTTGCGTAGCAAAATGAACTGATTGTTGGGCCGCGCCAGTAGCCTATGCGATAGCAAAATTTAGTTATCTCTCTAATCCTAACTCACGACATTGCCATCCAATTTGGCTGAAACGAATGTGAATTAAAAAACCAACAACATTGGCTCCTATAAAAAATAACATTTCAACAGATTATATATTATTATTAATAACAAAAATCGTAAATTTAACTGCATTTTTTTCGAAAACAACATTTGGCTGTTCACACCCAATATGTAGCACGCGTACTAGGTGTTCAAAATATGTATCAATGGGAGTATTTGACAATTTTTTCAAATGGCTGCTCACCCCTGACAGACCTCCGGCTGCGTCGCATCTAAAGTATGTAAAGGACCACGAGCCTCAAACTATGGAGGAGCTAGAACATTTGTTCGAAGCATATCAGCTAGAGCATTACTGGGAGCAGATGCAACCAGTGGTAAGAACCAAAATACATTTAGAGCTCTCTCCGGTTCCGGAAGCACGAATTGGAATATCCAAGTCTAAAATTGGAGGTCTGCCGGCATTGCCCCATGGCTTCGATTTCCCTAAAAACCATATGGGGCATTACCTATCCTTTATTGGACAAATAAATTGTGCCGAATTCTCTCGGTTTGACCACTCCGGCTTGCTACCCAAACAGGGGCTAATATCATTTTTTTACTGCGCAGAAATGGAAGCCTGGGGATTCGCGCCTGAGGATAAAAATAGCTTTAAGGTTTGCTATTTTGAAAATACCGACGAATTGTGCAAAATAGAATTTCCCGCCGACCTTAAACCCTATGCCCGGTATACTTCTAACCTAATCAACTGTACACCTTGCCTCAGCATTCCTACTTGGGAATACGACAGTGTACTGGGCTTGATTGCAGACAAAGATTGTGACAACTATATGGAAATAAGTAAAGGTTCTGACAATCAGGTTTTTGGCTATGCCAATTGTATCCAGGGTCCAATGGAGCTGGAATGTCAGCTCGTGATCAACGGGCTTTATTGCGGCGACCGATCAGGATACGAACACCCGGCTGCAGCGGCCCTCAACGAAGGAAAAGACGACTGGATACTATTGCTGCAAATTGACTCCGATGAAGAAAAAACAGGCATGATGTGGGGCGACAGCGGACGTATTTATTTTTGGATCAAAAAGCAAGACTTGCAGGCAAAACGATTTGACAAATGCTGGTGCATCCTGCAATGTTACTAAGGGAGTCTTGTAGCAGCACTTTTTACTTTTCCCCAACACCCCAAACTCAAAATATCACTAATAGATGAAGGAAACGTACCTTATTACTAGAGCCCAACCAGAGCATCCTGACTTTTTATATCTGATAAGCGCTCTGGATGCAGACCTGGCCCAAAAGAATGGAGCCAACAACGATTTTTTTGCCCAATTCAACAAACTTGGAGGTATCAATCATGTAATATTGGCCTATAATCAGGACGAACCTGTGGGCTGTGGCGCCATTAAGTGTTACGACCAAAATACGATGGAAATCAAAAGGATGTTTGTAGCACCTCAATACAGAAACAATGGCATAGCCGGAGCCATACTGCAAGCCTTACTCGAATGGGCAACTGAGCTGGGCTTTCAAAGATGCATTCTCGAAACCGGCGAAAAGATGACCGCTGCCATCGCTCTGTACCAAAAACATGGCTTCAGCATTATTCCCAATTATGAACCTTATACAGCAGTCAAGGACAGTATGTGTTTTGAAAAAAGCCTGAAAAGAAAAGTATCCTAGATAAAAATACACAGGACTACAACTTTAATAAGTACTCAAATTTTCAACAGCCATTTATAGCTCTGCGCTGCATTTGAAAAGCCTACCATGTCCCTTAAGGCTTTGCGTGACGCAAAGCCTTGATGAACCAACTATAAAATTTACTACCTTTATCCCCTACTCGAACCACTATACAATGAAAATCAATCAAATTTGTCAAAGCCTCTTTTTGCTTTGCTTGATTTGGGCCTGCAGTGCTTGCAAACCGGCCGCAATGGCTATATACGGCCTTAAGGCACCCAAAGAGCTGGACAAAAAGGCCATAGAACGCTACGCCAAGCGCTATCGCATACCTATTGAAGACTGCTACGAACTCAGTGACAAATATGTCTATCACCTCCTTTCGCTGGATAGCACCCATTACGCAGTGGCCCAAAAGAATCATTATCAGCCTATGCAAGCCCTTTATTACAATCAAGACGGGGACTTAGCATCATGGCACATCAACTGTTATGCAGGCGGTTTTCCTAATTTAAAGTGGAACAGAAATGGAATAATGAATTCATTTCCACCCGCAACACAAGCACCCTTAGACAGTGTTATCCCTTTGGCTAGCCAGCTACAATACCTGAGGCCGCTTACGCAAAACAATAAGCTCGAAGCTGAAAGTTACGACTATGTAGTCGTGGTACATTGGAACCGTTTTGGTGGGCGCCAAAGCAAGCGATTGGTGCGCCAGGTGCAGCGAAATGTGCGACTAGCGAGCGATAAGAAAGTTAAAATCATCTATGCCAATAACGATAATAATTTTCTGCATTAACTGATAAAGAGTTCCTCATCAAACTTTTCGGATAAAGGAAAGAGACTGGGGTAATAATGCCATGCGGGTGCAAACCTCACGATGCAATACATATTACACGGCTGTTCTTTTCCCTCCGTTCGGCACATGGAAGTGCAAACCGCACGATGCAATACATATTACTCCAACGCAGAGACGCCGACCTGACATAGAACCCGCCTGCCACGAACGACTAAAAAAATCTGATCTTATTGATAACTTCCATTTGAATAGATCTATGGACATAAAATATACAGAATTACAATCGAAAACCATAAGTTTTCTGCGATTTCCTTTGATGCTGATGGTGGTATTCATTTACCCGACTTATCGCATACGATGCCTGATACGGGGAATAGATTTGGTGCAGCGACCATTGTTTATACCCTACTCAACACCTTAGGACACACCGTCACCAACATCGCAGTACCTTGTTTTTATCTTTTTTCAGGCTTATTGTTTTTCTATAAGTCCCAAGATTTCACGATTTATATATACGCCCACAAACTTAAAAAGCGTGTCCAAACGCTGCTTGTTCCTTACCTTGTTTGGAATGGTATGGCATTTGGCTTCGAGCTACTTCTCTCTTTGAAACAGGGGCACTTA
>DATGQB010000005.1:0-15389 GCA_035304405.1 Edaphocola sp. | reverse complement strand
ATTAGGAATTTAAAAGAAAATTATTATGGCAAATAATCCACAAAATAGTGAAAAAAGCATAATAAATTATGGTTTTTGAGCTATTGAAGTGAATTAGAAGCAAGAATAATTTTATATAAAGAGTCTAATGCGTAATCTGGGTTAAATCTACAAAAAAAGGCCAGTCTCGAGATGCGACCAGCCTTTGATATAATTGTGTAAAAACCTGCGAAATATTAACCTTGTAATGCTGCAGCACCGCTCACAATCTCTGTAAGCTCTGTGGTAATAGCAGCCTGACGAGCACGGTTGTAAGATATTTTCAGATTTCTCAGAATTTCGGCAGCATTTTCGGTAGCCTTGTCCATTGCAGTCATACGAGCGCCATGCTCTGAAGCGTGAGCGTCTAAGATAGCCTTGTACACTTGAGTATTCAAAATGCGAGGCATCAGTTCTGCAATCAGAATATCTTTTGAAGGCTCGAATAAGAAATCTGTTTCTTTTTGCTCTTCCGGCTTTTCCACTTTCGGAATAGGCAAGTATTGCTCAGTAACGAAAATTTGTGTAGCAGCGTTCTTAAACTGACTATACACCAGTTCTATTTTGTCGTAAGTGCCGGCAAGGAATTCTTCCTGAGCATATATGGCAGCGCGCTTCACATTCTCGAAGCTTAAATCGCTAAACATAGACCAGTAAGTATCTACCACTTTATAGCCATGGCGAACAAAGTACTCATAACCTTTCTTTCCGATTGGCAACATAGTTACATCCTTATCGGCATATTTATCAGCAATCAGTTGCTTAGCTGCTTTGATTACATTGGCATTGTACGCACCACAAGTACCTCTGTCTGAAGTAATTGGGATAATCAGCACCTTTGCAACTTCACGCTCATCTGCCAGTGACAAGCTCATATCGTCGCTCAGACTGCTTACGATATTGCTCAGCATTTCCTGCATTTTCTGAGTGTAAGGACGCATTTGTAAGATGGCATCTTGAGCACGACGCAGTTTTGCCGCACTTACCATTTTCATTGCCTTAGTGATCTGCTGGGTAGAGGTCACCGATTGAATACGTAATCTTACTTCCTTTAATTGCCCGGACATATATTATTTTGGTAAAATTTAAATATGTTATTTTGGCGGCAAAGTTAAGCCATGTGTTTTGTTTTACCAAAACATAGCTCCAAATGTATAATAATATCTGTGTAGAAATATGCGCTACATAAACCAAAATGCTTACTTTTGAGCTCGATTTCTAATTATTCAACAATAATGCAAAAAATATTAGTTGCCAATCGTGGCGAGATTGCTTTACGAGTAATGCGTTCTGCCAAAGAAATGGGCATAAAAACAGTTGCTGTATATTCTGAAGCCGACCGCACTATGCCTTTTGTACAATATGCTGATGAAGCTGTTTGCATAGGACCTGCCCCTTCTGCTCAATCTTATTTACGTGCAGATAAAATCATCGAAGTGGCCAAAGCGCTAGGCGTTGATGGTATCCATCCAGGTTATGGTTTTTTAAGTGAAAACGCATCATTCTCCCAAGCGGTAACCGAAGCGGGCATCACTTTTATTGGACCAAGTGCCCACTCTATCAATACTATGGGAAGTAAAATTGCAGCCAAACAAGCGGCACTGCAATTTAATGTACCAATGGTGCCCGGTACCGACCAACCCCTTAAAGATGTAGCAGAGGCTAGAGAAGTAGCTGAAAGAGTAGGCTACCCTATCCTCATCAAAGCCAGCGCCGGTGGTGGTGGTAAAGGTATGCGCGTGGTGAACAATGCAGATGAACTTGAAGAGCAAATGCGCCTAGCCAAAAGCGAAGCGCTAAGTGCATTCAGCAACGATGATGTATTTATTGAAAAATATGTAGCTGCTCCTAAGCATGTGGAAATCCAAATTCTCGGTGACCAACATGGCAATTATGTGTATCTTTTCGAAAGAGAATGCTCTATACAACGCAGACACCAAAAATTGATAGAAGAAGCACCTTCTTCTTGCCTTACCCCTGATATCCGAAAAGCAATGGGTGAAAGTGCTGTAAATGTAGCCAAAGCCTGCAAATACTATGGCGCTGGAACAGTAGAGTTTCTTGTGGACGAAAACCTTAACTTCTACTTCCTGGAAATGAACACCCGCCTGCAAGTGGAGCACTGCGTTACCGAATATATTACCGGTATCGACCTGGTAAAAGAACAAATTCGGGTAGCCAGAGGGGAAAAACTGTCTTTCACACAGGAAGATCTAAAAATCAACGGCCACTCTATCGAATTGAGGGTTTGTGCAGAAGACCCGCTGGACAACTTCCTGCCAGATACCGGCAAACTGGAAATCTATACCAGACCGCAAGGTAATGGTGTGCGTGTGGACGATGGATATGAACAAGGCATGGAAATTCCTATCTTCTATGACCCTATGATTGCAAAACTGGTAGTATGGGGCAAAGACAGAAACGAAGCAATAGATAGGCTATGCAGAGCGGTGGATGAATATAAAATTAAAGGCATCAAAACCACTTTACAGTTTGGCAAATGGGCGGTACGTCAGCCGGCATTTGTAGAAGGAAAGTATGACACCAATTTCATTCAGAAATATTACAAACCGGAATACTTAATGCCTAACAACAGTGAGGAAGAGCGTGTAGCAGCAGGCCTAGCAGCAGTGCTGTGGGAAGCGGGCAAAGAAGAAATGAAGGTTACCACAAATGGCAACAGTGGTGCATGGAAACTGAAACGATAAACAATCAATAATAGGATAAAAAAGGGGCAACTGTGAAGTTGCCCCTTTTTTATCCTATTGACAAAGCTTATATTTTAGGATATTGAAGTGATATATGCATACACAAACATAAAGAAAATATAAGCGAGTCCGAGAATAAAACCCAGTAAAGTACCGGCAAACTGAATTTTGCTCAATATCGGCTTGCTAAACTCATCCACCAGTCTATCCCACCTATCAGGCGTCATGTTGCTGATTTTTTTTGCCAACAGCTGTGCTATTTGTTCATCACTAAATGTATTGCCGGCATGCGTAGCTACAAATTCCGGCAGGCCGCCGATAATTTCTTCTGTAGCGCTATCTGCGGCGATGTCCACTATTTTGTCACCCACAAACATGGAAAATGCTGGCACGCGTTGAGGCAGCTTGTCTGTCAGGAAGGCCACAATCTTGCTTCGTATAGCAGGAGCCAAATCCTGAAGGCTCTTATTGGTGCCGGCATTAGCCATAGCTCCTATATCGGAGAGTAAATTCAGCTCTTGCACAGCAGTAGCGATTTGTCGCCCCACATCCTGACGTTGCTTGTAAAAACTCTGCTTGAGCAGAATGGTAAAAATCTTAAACACAATCCATCCTATAAGTGCGGCAAAAGGCGGGAAGAAAATAATAAAATACATAGCTCAAAGATTAGAGCCGCAAATTTATTGGAATATACTGAATATGCGGTCTCTAATGTAGTATATTCAAGAGATAGCTTTGAGGCCGTTAGCTTTTCATAACAATGAAGTGCAGTAAAGGCCGGCCAGGCTAAAATATACATATTCCATTGCCCCTAATAGTGTTTTAGGCATAATATTGTGTAAATTTGCCGGATAAATATTTCAAGACATACACTTGTACGGTAAAATAATTAACGATCCGGTATATGGTTTCGTACAGTTCTCTGAGCGGGAGCTGATGCAAATCATTGAGCATCCATGGTTCCAGAGACTGCGACGTATCAAGCAAATGGGAATGGCACAGCTAGTGTACCCGGGTGCAGTGCACACACGCTTTCACCACTCACTGGGCGCCTGCCACCTGATGGGCATTGCACTTGATGGTTTGCAGCGTAAAGGTGTAAGCATCTCTGCCCAGGAACGGACCGCTGCACGACTGGCCATTCTCATGCATGACATCGGTCACGGACCATTCTCCCATGCACTGGAGCACACACTGCTACCGGTATCTCACGAAACTATCTCCCTGCGCATCATGGAAGCACTTAACCAGCGCTTCTCAGGCATGCTGGATACCGCTATGCAAATTTTCCGTAATGACTATCCCATTCCATTCTTGCACCAACTGGTAAGCAGCCAGTTGGATATGGATAGGATGGATTATCTCAATAGAGATAGCTTCTTTTCCGGCGTGGCAGAGGGCACAATAGGTTACGACCGAATACTGCAAATGCTCACCGTAAGCTCCGGAAACTTGGTGGTAGAAGAAAAAGCCATCTACTCGGTCGAAAAGTTTATCGTGGCTCGCAGGCTGATGTACTGGCAGGTGTATCTACATAAAACTGTACTGGGCGCTGAGCGATTGGTAATAAAAATATTACAACGAGCTAAGGAGCTGGCCGAACAGGGTGTGCAATTGTTTGCCCCCACAGCCTTGCGCTTCTTTTTATACGAAAAACTCAAAGCTGGCGACTTTCACAATAATGATACCATATTGGATTACTTCTGCGCTATAGATGACTCTGATGTTATTTCCAGCATCAAGGAATGGATAAATCATGAAGACAGCATCCTGGCCAGATTATGCCATATGTTTATCAATCGAGATTTGTATAAAGTAAAGTTATCCAATGAAGAGCCATTGGAATATTTCAATCTATTACAGAAGAAAGCTCTGCATTCCAAATTGCTCAACGAAGACAGCATTGAATACTTCCTTTTTAAGGGGAGCACCAGCAATAGCGCCTACCTACCCAATGATGACAATATTAAGATTGCCTTAAAAGACGGTTCTGTCGTGGACATATCCGCAGTTAACAATAGTTTGATTAATAACGGACTTTCTGGCGAAACAAAGAAACACTATATATGTATGATACCAGAGTTAACGTCGTAATCGTTATCTAAACAGGGTACCATTTGTACCCCCTCTGCTTTTTTTTCATGTATAAAACACTTGTAAACACATCAACATCTAACTTATAATATGCAAGCGAGCGCTATACAAATTGCACAACTGCTCAATGGAACTATTGAAGGTAATCCTGAGGCCATAGTGAATACGTTCTCAAAAATTGAAGAGGCGGGTCCGAGCTCTTTATGTTTTATTGCCAATCCTAAGTACACACCTTATTTATATACTAGTCCGGCGGCGGTAATTGTGGTAGGCAAAGACCTGGAGCTCGAGCATCCGGTGACTGCCACCCTTATCAGGGTAGACGATGCTTATGCTGCCTTTGCCAAGCTATTGCAGTTATACAATTCACTGAGTCAAGGTAATAAAAAGCAAGGTATCGATAATTTGGCATTTGTTTCCGAGAGCGCTCAAGTAGACCCTTCTGCACACATTGCCGCATTTGCTTATGTGGGCGAAGGTGCCAAAATCGGTAAAAACGTGCAGATTTATCCGCACGTATATATAGGTGCCAATGCCGAAATTGGCGACGACAGTATCATTTATCCGATGGTGAGCATTTATCATGAATCTGTATTAGGCCAACGCGTGGTGATACATAGCGGCACCGTGGTAGGTTCTGACGGATTTGGATTTGCACCACAAGCCGACGGCCACTATGAAAAGATACCTCAGATTGGCAAAGTAATCATTGAAGATGATGTAGAAATTGGCGCCAATACCTGTATAGACAGAGCTACTATGGGTGCCACAATTATCAAGAAGGGTTGCAAACTGGACAATCTGCTGCAGCTAGCGCATAATGTAAGCATAGGCGAGCATACCGTTATCGCTGCACAAACCGGCATTTCTGGCTCTGCTAAGCTTGGTGCGCACTGCGTTGTGGGTGGCCAGGTAGGAATAGTCGGACATATATCATTGGCCAATGGTACCAAAATCAACGCCCAAAGCGGTGTTTCGAAAACCATTAAAGAAGAAGGACTGGCAATTAGCGGTAGTCCGGCATTTGATTACAAAAGTGAGATGAGGAGTCAGATAATTTTCCGTCAACTACCCGATTTAATGGCCAAACTGTCCAAATTGGAAGCTGAACTGTCTGCCTTGAAAGAAAAAATGAGCTAATTTTGCGGCCAAAATTTTTTAAACCGTTTTC
Organism: Edaphocola sp.; assembly: GCA_035304405.1. GTDB lineage: Bacteria > Bacteroidota > Bacteroidia > Chitinophagales > Chitinophagaceae > Edaphocola. The sequence continues at coordinate 9,398 of DATGQB010000005.1, read as the reverse complement.
TTTCTGTTCAGAAAACGATAAATATTTTTTATTAATGATTCAGCAAGTAAATCAAACCACATTAGCAAAATCCGGTAGTCTTTCGGGGATAGGACTGCATACCGGTGCACATACCACTATTACAGTGCATCCGGCAGAAGCCAATTTTGGATACCGATTCAAAAGAGTAGATTTAGAGGGTCAGCCTGTAGTAAGAGCAGATGTTGATTTTGTGGTGGACACTTCTCGCGGCACTACCATTGAGCACAAAAGCGCCAGAGTTGCTACAATTGAGCATCTTTTGTCTGCATTTGTAGGTATGGGTGTAGATAATGTACTCATTGAGATTGACGGCCCTGAAGTGCCTATAATGGATGGTAGCGCCTTGCCTTTTGTAAAACTTATTGAGTCATTGGGAGTAGTGAAAATGGAGCAAAAGAAGAATGTATATACTCTTCCGGAAAATCTCCATTATTATGATCCTGTAAAAAATGTGGATATGGTAGCCATTCCCGCAACGGAATACAGCTTCACCACAATGATTGATTTCAATTCACCGGTTCTGGGCACACAGCACATCTCGTTAAATAGTCTTGCTGAATACAAACAAGAAATTGCTTCGTGCAGAACATTTAGCTTCCTGCATGAATTGGAATACCTCCTCGATCACAACCTCATCAAAGGCGGTGACCTTAACAATGCCATCGTAGTGGTGGACAAACCTATCTCTGACGCTACGCTGGAAAAGCTGAAAAAAGCCTTCAATAAAGAGAATATTGATGTAAAGCAAGAAGGTATTTTAAATAATCTCGACCTGAGATTCCATAACGAACCTGCCCGCCACAAATTATTGGACATTGTGGGCGACCTGGCACTTTCCGGCTTCAGCATCAATGCAAAAATTATCGCTCATCGCCCCGGTCATGCCGGCAATGTGGCTTTTGCGAAAGTAATTAAGGAGTATATCAAAGCCAACAAAGCAGCTTTGGAAGCACCGATTTACGACCCGAATAAGCCACCTATATATGATGTCAACTATATCGAAAACAAGCTGCCGCACAGAATTCCTTTCTTGCTGGTAGATAAAATTATCGAACTTACCGACAATTATGTGGTAGGGGTAAAGAATGTCACCATGAATGAACCATATTTCCAGGGTCATTTCCCTAAGAATCCGGTGATGCCCGGCGTCTTAATTATGGAAGCACTGGCCCAATGTGGTGGCTTGTTGGCACTGAACATTTTGCCGGAGGTAGAAGGCGGCTATGATACTTATTTCGTGAAAATGGATAAGGTACGCTTCAAAGCAAAAGTGATGCCCGGCGATACTTTAATTCTGAAAATGGAATTAATGGCTCCTATCAGAAGAGGTTTATGTGAAATGCGCGCGACTGCCTACGTGGGCAGCAAAGTGGTGGCTGAGGGCGAGCTAATGGCTCAACTAAGCCCAAGTGCAAGCAGACAATAATTTTTATTTATTTTACCATATAGAATGATTCATCCACTGACATATCTGCACCCGGACGCTAAAATCGGGAAAGATGTAAAAATTGACCCGTTTACTACCATTCACAAGAATGTAGAAATTGGCGATGGTACCTATATCGCCTCCAACGTTACGATTATGGAGGGAGCTCGCATAGGTAAAAATTGCAGAATATTTCCGGGAGCAGTAATCTCTGCCATCCCGCAAGACCTCAAGTACAAAGGAGAAGAAACCCTTACTATTATTGGTGATAACACCACAATCAGAGAATGTGTTACCATCAATAGAGGTACCGCAGATCGTGGCATGACCAAAGTTGGTGCCAACTGCCTCATCATGGCCTATTGCCACGTGGCGCACGACTGTATCATTGGCGACAATTGTATTTTTTCTAACAGCACCACCCTTGCCGGACATATCACCATCGGTAATAGCGTAGTACTCGCCGGGCTGGTAGCGGTGCAACAGTTTGTGAATATTGGTTCGCACTCGTTCGTTACGGGTGGCTCCCTGGTACGCAAAGACGTACCTCCGTTTGTAAAAGCAGCGCGCGAGCCGCTTTCCTACGTTGGCGTCAACTCTGTGGGATTGCGCAGAAAAGGCTTTTCTTCTGAAACCATTAATCATATCATGGATATTTACCGTATACTCTATGTCAAAGGGTACAACACCGCCAATGCGCTCAGCATCATAGAGGCAGAAATTCCATTTTCAGAAGAAAGAGAACTAATTCTTAATTTCATCCGGGAGTCCAAACACGGTATTATGCGCGGTCTTAGTACCGGAGCAACGAGTCATGAAAGTTAATCTGGAGCAAGTCTGTAAGCGGTATATCAGCGAATGGGTATTTAAAAATATCAATTACTCCTGGCAGGGTCCGGGCGTCCACGCTATACTAGGCGCTAATGGCTCGGGCAAGTCTACGCTGCTGCGTATGATTGCCGGAATGCAAACCATCAGCAAAGGCCGCATCAGCTATGAGCTCGATGGGAAAGTGGTAGTTGCCGACCAGATTTTCAATCATGTAAGTTATTGCGCTCCCGCAATGGACATCATCGAAGAGATGAGCTTGCGGGAGTTTCTTTCCTTCCATTTTTCTTTCAAAAAGATACGCAAAGGCTGGACAGTAGATAATATTATCTCCGCTCTGGGCATGCAAGCAGTGCAGCATAAATACATTGCCGACTATTCATCAGGTATGAAGCAGAGAGCCAAGCTGGCTCAGGCATTTTTTGCTGATACGCCACTGCTACTGCTCGATGAGCCTTGCTCCAACCTTGATTTGCCCGGGGTAACTCTCTATCAGGATTGGTTGCGGAGTCTGGCTCATGACAGGCTGGTTATCGTAGCATCAAACGATGAGCGCGAATATCTCGAAGCCAGAACTAAGCTCGACATCCAAGCCTACAAGTAGTTACTTGTTCGGTTTTATTTGACACCTATTGATTTGCAGCCTAAAATTCGGTCATCGCTTAGCGCACCTTCGCTTTGTTTTAACGGACGGTTTTGGTCAACCCAAAATATTACCAATTACTAAGGTGCTTGGCATTACAATTGCCCATGCCGGCGGTAGTCGGTATTTTGTACCATCTCATTCGTCCGAAGTTTCGGACATTTGTACAAAAATCTTAACGAGTCCTAAAGTATTCAGATGTGGTACTTTGGCTTAACTTTGACTAAGAAAGGATATGAACGAAAATATTTACACTCACTGTATAGCAGTAATCGTAGCAGGAGGTCAGGGCTTGCGGATGCAAAACGCAATACCCAAACAGTTTTTACCGCTTAACAATAAACCAATTCTGGCGCATACCATCAACGCTTTCGTACAAGCATTGCCGGGTATAAGAATAGTATTGGTATTACCAGCCACCCATTTTAGCTATGCCAATGCACTGCTGCAGCATTTTCCCGAAGGAATTGATATGAGCATAGTATCGGGAGGGAGCAGCCGCTTCGAGAGTGTGCGCAACGGACTGAAAGAAGCCCGTGCCGAGGATATCATCTTTGTGCACGATGGTGTACGCCCGCTGGTATCTCAGCAGCTCATTATCAGTTGTTATGAGCATGCTATTCGATATGGAAGCGCCATACCTACCCTACCCTTAACAGACACGATACGCCATAAAGAAGGGGAGCATTCACAAACCATAGACCGTTCTTACTTATATGCCGTTCAGACACCACAGACCTTCAAAGGTGATATTTTACTGCCTGCCTACGAGCAAGAGTATCAACCATTCTTTACCGATGAAGCTACTGTAGTGGAAAATTATGGCCAGGCTGTACATCTTGTGGAGGGCGAAAAAGCCAATATCAAAATCACTACACCCGAAGATTTGCGACTGGCTGCAGCGCTCCAATCTCTTTATGATGAAATATAAACTACTCCTACTACGAAGTCTGGCACTCTGCCTGCTGCTGTATGCACTACCTGCCCGTGCTCAGGAAGAAGATACAGCAATCTGGGAGAATATTGTGATTGATGAATATGTGGTTACCGCCATGCGCAATGGCTTCAGTATAGAGAATTTTATAAAAACTATAAAAAACGATACTACATTTTATAAAGCTTTTAAGACCATGCGGCTTAAAAGCTTTAATGCAGAAAATCATATCAGTTGTTACGATAAAAAAGGACGCATCAAAGCACAATTGAAAAGCGAAACCAAGCAGATATATCGAAACGGCTGCCGCAGCATGCTGGTGCTTGATGAGCAAAGCTCCGGTGACTTCTATGATAGAAAAAAGCGCTATAATTATTTTACGGCTCAGATGTATGCAGGTTTGTTTTTTACTGAGGATACTGTATGCGGCGAGAACAATATTGTAAAAGGGAGTCTGTCTAAGGAACTTTCCGGGCTCAACAGAATAGAAAAAAGCAAAGTACAGCTAAAGCAACTCATGTTTAATCCCGGCACCGCAATTCCGGGCTTACCATTTATAGGTCACAAAATTGGCATTTTCGAGCCTGATGTAGCACAGATGTATCATTTCAGTCTGGTAAAGGAAGACAAAAATGGTGTGGCATGCTATAAATTTACGGCTCTCCCCAAAGAGGAGTATAAAAACAAAGTGGTCATCAACTCATTCGTAACCTGGCTACGCATCAGCGACTATTCCATATTGGCGAGGTCTTATTCACTATCTTACAAAGCCTTAGGATATGATTTTGATGTGAGCATGTATGTTACCCTGATGCAAAAGGGGAAAGAGTTACTTCCCTCACATATCAACTATGATGGAGACTGGAAGATAGTTACCAAATCTAGAGAGAAAGTAAAGTTCAAGGCAGATTTCAGCTACCTGTAAATCCTCCGGATGCAGGATTATGAACATTCCTCCTCAGCCTTCATTTCATCCCAGTCTGGTGGAGCGGAACAAAGCTCTCTAATTAAAAGTCACAGACCACAGCCATATTTTAACCCAGATTACGCATTAGACTCTTTATATAAAATTATTCTTGCTTCTAACCCACTTCAATAGCTCAAAAACCATAATTTATTATACATTTTTTCACTATTTTGTGGATTATTTGCCATAATAATTTTCTTTTAAATTCCTAATGCGTAATCTGGGTTTAACCATCTGAGGGAAACGAATATAAATCACTCTTAAAGTTTGATAGGCAATTAGGGCTCAGAGATTCATTTTGATTTTTGCTGTGCGGTTTGCGGCAGCCCGGCAACCTACTTACCTACCAATTTTGATAAACGCCATGCAATAATTGCCTCCTACTACTGCCTATTTTGCAAATAAAACCGTCCGCTCTATACCCTCTTTAAAACATGAGTCCTTATTAAATACATGCTGCAACCTATGCAGGCAGCCCAAGCACAAATAATGCAATGCACGAGTAGAAGCTTATTTCCATCTCCTTTGAAGAAAATTATCTGAATTGTCCATGGAGAAAGAAGCCGGCTCCAATGGTGGGTTCGCAGGATTAGATTCTTCGATGCGTGAGGGACATGAACGCAAAGCCCGCAGCAGCGCATAGCCGCTCAGGATATTGGGGCGGCATGGGAATATTAGAGCGGGCACCTAAAATTCTACCCCAGCCGAGATGGAGCGCTGCGAGGACTTGCAGTTATTGGCCCGACCCACCGCCAATGTGCGGGGTGAACAGAGCAAAAAAAGGAAATAGCCTACAAAGGTGAGCATCACTTAGATAAAAATAGCGGTGGGGCACGCCCAAATATCAAAACCGCATAAACTCTTATCATCACAATGTCAGAACCTTGCAGGACCTGCAAAAAATAATAACGAGCTTTTAGCAATATTCTCTAAAAATCTCTACCTTTGCCGCAAATAGCTCTTTACAATATTTTCCAATCGGAGAGGTTTTACCTTAGGTAAATTAAAAGGGAATTGTGTGCAAATCACAAACTGTCCCGCAACTGTAAGTAACACTTAGGTTTTGTTCATAATATCCACTGTTTCAATAAGAAATGGGAAGGGCGAGCAAAGCTGTTACAAGTCAGGAGACCTGCCTCTGCCGCAAGACGATGCTTTCGTGGATTGAAGCTGCAGTCAAATCTGAGTATTGAGGCCCCGGCCTCGGTCTTTTTTTGCTGCGGATTTTTATACACTTAGCTCGTTAAATACTGTAAAAAGTATAAACCAGAAGCGACTAACATGCAGCAAAAGTTCTCTTTTCTTTTTTCGGCTTCATTGCTTTTTGCGTTTGGGCTCCGTGCTCAAACGCAGGATAGTGCCATGCATCTGCCTGATGTATTTGTGGAAAGTCCGCGCGGGCTATCGGCCAGCCCCGGCTTGAAGGCCATAAGCTTTGATTCTACCCTGATGAGTATGTACCGCCAAACTTCGGTGGCAGAGCTACTGGCCAACGAAAGTACTGTCTTTGTAAAATCTTATGGGCTGGGCTCTCTAGCCTCAACCTCTATCCGCGGAGGAAGTGCCTCGCAAACCGCCATTCTATGGAACGGTTTTGCGCTTACGAGCATTATGAACGGGCAGCTTGACTTCTCGCTTATCCCAGTGAGTGTAAGTAATAGCCTGCAACTGCAGTATGGCGGAGGCAGCTCATTGTATGGCAGTGGCGCCATGGCTGGCACGGTACTCCTCAGCAGTGCGCCCAGACTCAACCAAGGCAAAATACTAAGCATGCGAAGTAGTATGGGCAGTTTTGGCACTTTTAGAAACAATCTGGAATTGGGCATCAGCAAGCAAAAGATAGCAACATCAGTAAAATTTTATCATGCTCAGGCGGAAAACGATTTTGAATATATAAACCCCTACAATCAAAACAAGGAACGTCAAAAAAATGCCCGGCTGCGCAACTACGGAATGATTGCAGATAGTCGCATATTACTAGCCGGACAACAAAGCCTGCACATTAGTGCCTGGTGGCAGCAAACCAAAAGAGAAGTGCCATCCACCCTACTGCAAAGCCTGAACCAAACCAGCCAGGAAGACCGGGCTACCCGACTCACTGCCGAATGGCAGCGTGCAGGCGCACAAGCCAGCTATTTTGCGAGAGTTGCGTGGATAAACGAATTTCTCGACTATAGGGATAGTATAGCACAGATATACGAGATAAGCCGCACTCAGCAGCTCATTGCCGAGACAGAATCAAAACTGAGATTAGGCAAAGGACATAGCTTCAACTACGGCATTCATGCCAGCCATGCTATCGGCAAGCATAATGCTTATGCCGGCAAGGAATCCAGAACGAGTACAGCCCTATTTGCATCCTATATTTATCAGAGTGCCAACAACAAGCTACATGGCAATATTGCCATGAGACAAGAGCTGGTAAACGCCACTTGGAGTCCGCTTACATATTCCGCGGGGGCACAGTATGCCCTGCTCCCTCGGCTTTGGCTAAAAGGCAATTTTGCCAAAGTATATAGATTACCCACATTTAACGACCTTTACTGGCAGCCGGGAGGCAACCCTGAGCTATTGCCGGAAGAGGGGCTCACCTATGAGGGTGGTGCCTTATGGCGCTGGACTAGCAAGCGCATTGCACTGGAAACAGAATGGACAGCCTTTAGCAAAAACATAGACAACTGGATTATGTGGCTGCCCGACAATAATTACTGGCGCCCCGAAAATATCATGAATGTGTGGAGCAGGGGCATGGAAACAGGTTCTAAAATCAAATGGCAGTCGGGCGACTGGCTATTCCATTTAGGGTTGCATACCAGTTATGTAAGAGCTACCAATAGCAAGGCCAAAACTGCCAATGATAACTCTGTGGGCAAGCAACTGATATACACGCCAATGTATAGCGGCTCGGCAAGAGCAGGTGTGCAATACAAGGATTGGTATATGAGTTACCATCACTACTACAATGGCTACCGATATACCGCTACAGACAATAGCGAGTATCTTGAGCCTTATGCAGTAGGCAGCCTGCATTTGGCCTATAAATTTTCTGGATGGCGCATACCTCTCACAGCCACCTTTGACGTTAATAACATCTGGAATAAAGACTATCAGGCGGTGCTCAACCGGCCTATGCCGGGCAGGCACTACACCCTCAGTCTGCAATGCACATTCCTGCAACGGAAGCAATCTTTTTAAATATCTATAAATCCTTAAATTCAAATCAATGACAAACAAAATCTCAAAATTGTTATTGCTAGGCTGCATGCTACTAGGCCTCTCAGCCAAGGCACAATTCAGCCCTCAGGACATCAAATACTGGGTGGGCAGCGGTACAGACACGTCCTATTTAGTTATCGACTTCCATGATGGCAGCTGGGACCCATCATATGCATGGGGCGTGCTGCACAATGGTAGTATTTCCGGTGCAGAGATGGTAGCTGCTGTAGCTGCAGAGGACATCAACCTAACGGTTAATGTGGCCTCATCGGGATTCCTTGAAGACATTATTTATGGCAAACACGAGGGCATAGGCGGTACTGATGGCAACTGGTGGTCTACCTGGGATGGTGCCACACTCAACAGCATGGTATCTAACTTTGGCCTGGCTACCACAATTAGCAGTAATGAATGGTTTGGTCTTTCCTTTACTGATTTTAATCCGGCACTGGAACCTTCAACACCCATAGCAGCCTTCGACCACACCAAATTCAAAGCGGAGGACGTACAGTTTTGGGTAGGAAGCGGCAGTGATACAGCATATTTAATTATAGATTTTCATCGGGAAGGCGTACAGTCTTCTTTTGCATGGGGTTATTTGTTTAATGATAATGCCACCGGCGAAAATATGCTGCTCGATATCGCGGCCGCAGACCCCAAACTGACCGTAAGCATGGGTGCAGCTATCATCACTCAGATTGATTATGATACTTTTAGTGCTATTGGCGATGGCACTAATAAATGGACTACTTGGATTGCTGACAACATTGGTAACTGGGACAAACTTAGCGAGCTTTATGGTACACTGCAACCCGGCACCATCATTGGCGCTTCATTTAGCGAACCAGCGGCCAATATGCGTCCCGGCTATCCGGTAGCAGCGCAATCCGTAACCGGCATCAAAGACAGCAAAAACGATTTCAGCTTTAGACTCTACCCAAATCCGGCTAAGGAAATGCTTTATATCGAACTACCATCGATGAGAGTTCAATCACTATGCATCTTCGACATGAACGGCAGACTCGTATGGGAGCAAAGCAGCGATGAACCGATAAGTATTGAAAATTGGGCACCAGGTATGTATCGCCTGCAAGTTAAGACCGAAAAAGGAACTGCCGGCCAAACTTTTATAAAACTATAAATGAACTAAATCTACAGTAAAAACTTCCCAACCTTTAGCCAAAGATTGGGAAGTTTTTTATTCTGTGCCAGAAAAGCCAAAGAATAAACCCAGATTACGCATTAGACTCTTTATATAAAATTATTCTTGCTTCTAATCCACTTCAATAGCTCAAAAACCATAATTTATTATGCTTTTTTCACTATTTTGTGGATTATTTGCCATAATAATTTTCTTTTAAAT
>DATGQB010000004.1:0-11148 GCA_035304405.1 Edaphocola sp. | reverse complement strand
TCGAAAGTGGTATCCGCAAAACGGTGCAATGGTACCTGGATAATCTTGAATGGTGCCAACATGTTCAGGATGGATCTTATCAGCGGGAACGGCTCGGCATAAAAAGCTAACAGGGTAAAAAATGAAAGGCATTATTCTTGCGGGTGGGTCGGGCACACGGCTCTATCCGATAACCAAAGGCGTCTCTAAGCAGCTTTTGCCAATCTACGATAAACCAATGATCTACTATCCCTTATCCGTGCTCATGCTCGCGGGTATCCAGGATGTACTGATCATTACGACTCCCGAAGATAACGAAAGTTTCAAGCGTTTGCTCGGCGACGGCTCGGATTTTGGTATTAATTTGCAATATGCTATTCAACCAAGTCCGGATGGATTGGCGCAGGCCTTTATTATTGGTGAAGAGTTTATTGCGGGACAATCCGTTTGTCTGGTTCTTGGCGATAATATTTTTTATGGTCAGGGCTTTAGCCCCATGTTGCGTAAAGCAGCATCCTTAAAAGCCGGGGCAACCGTATTTGGTTATCAGGTTAAAGACCCTGAGCGTTTTGGAGTAGTCGAATTTGATAAAAATTTGAAAGCTATTTCAATAGAAGAAAAGCCCTCCAGTCCGAAATCACACTTCGCCGTAACGGGCCTGTATTTCTACGACCAAGATGTAGTGGAGATTGCGAAACAAGTTAAGCCATCCCATCGTGGTGAGCTTGAAATCACAAGTATCAATCAGGTGTACATGGAGCGAGGCGATCTCAATGTTGAGTTGCTAGGCAGAGGTTTTGCGTGGCTGGATACGGGAACACATGAGAGCCTTTTGGAAGCTGGTCTTTTCGTTGAGACGATTGAAAAACGACAAGGCTATAAAATTGCTTCTCTCGAGGAAATTGCTTTTAACAATGGCTGGCTTGACAAAGAAGATGTTCATCGCATCGGTGCGACCTTAAGTAAAAATAGCTATGGGCAATATTTACTTTCGTTAGTCAAGGAAATGAAATGAGTTTGGTGAAATTTATTGATTTAACGTTGCGCGGCGATGACCGTGGAAAGCTGGCTGTATTTGAGTCGATCAATACTGTTCCGTTCGAAATTAAAAGAGTTTATTACCTGACCGATACGAAACCTAATGTTTCGCGTGGTTACCATGCGCATAAACAGTTAGAGCAAGTGGCTGTGTGTGTATCTGGCAAATGCAGAATGCTTCTGGATGACGGTAGAGAAAAGGAAGAGGTGTGGCTGGACTCCCCCGATAAGGCAATTCGTATCGAGCCGATGGTGTGGCATGAGATGCATGACTTTAGTGATGGCTGTGTTTTATTAGTTTTAGCTAGCGACTATTACGATGAGACGGATTATATTCGCAGCTACTCAGACTTTATTGAGGCACTATAAATATGCCAAAGATACATGCTCTTGCAGATGTTAAAAGTTCCGATATAGGAGTTGATACGCGTGTGTGGCAGTACAGCGTTATTTTCCAAAAAGCAAGAATAGGAAAGAACTGTAATATATGTGCTCATACGTTGATCGAAAACGATGTAGTCATCGGCGATAACGTGACGATCAAATCCGGTGTATTTATCTGGGATGGTGCTCGTATCGAAGATAATGTGTTTATCGGCCCCAACGCGACTTTTACCAATGATGTATTGCCTCGCTCGAAACAATATCCCGACGTATTTAAAGGAATTACAGTTCAAAAGGGCGCAAGTATAGGAGCCAATGCAACTATTTTACCCGGCATAACGATTGGTCAATATGCGATGGTAGGTGCTGGCGCCGTTGTCACAAAAGATGTTCCCGCACGAGCAGTTGTTGTGGGTAATCCCGCTAAAATTATCAGGTATATAGAAAAATGATTCCCTTCCTTGATCTTAAAGCCATCAATGCCCAATATCGTAATGAATTAGTTGAAGCTTGTAGCCGAGTCATTGATTCAGGTTGGTATATCGCGGGTGCGGAGCTTTCTGCTTTTGAAAAATCTTTTGCTACATACTGCGGTGTTTCACATTGTGTAGGAGTGGCAAATGGTTTAGATGCACTGAGTCTGACCTTAAGAGCATGGAAAGAACTTGGAAGGTTGACGGAGGGTGATGAGGTCATTGTTCCTGCCAATACCTACATAGCCAGTATTTTAGCGATAACAGAAAATAAGCTTGTCCCCGTTTTGATTGAGCCAAATGAAAGCAGTTATAACTTATGCCCCAAGAAAGTAGAAGAAGCAGTTACTGCTAAAGCCCGAGCGATACTTGTCGTACACCTATACGGGCAATTAGCTAATATGCCTGAACTCATGGATATTGCAGATAGGCACAATTTACTGGTCTTGGAGGATTCGGCTCAAGCGCATGGTGCTAGTCTTAACGGTAAGAAGGCTGGGAGTTGGGGGCACGCATCTGGGTTTAGCTTTTATCCGGGTAAGAATTTGGGGGCATTGGGTGATGCAGGTGCAATTACTACAGATGACATTGAGCTTGCTGAGACAATTCGAGCAATCAGGAACTACGGATCGCATGAAAAGTACAAAAATCTCTATCAGGGCGTCAATAGTCGTTTAGATGAGATTCAGGCGGCTGTTTTAAGTGTGAAGTTGAAATATTTAGATAAAGAAATTCAGCACAGGAGAAAAATTGCCAAAATTTATCTTGAGGGTATCAATCATCCCGCAATTCGGCTGCCAATGACCGCAGGTGAAAATGCTGAGATCATTGAACAACATGTTTGGCATTTGTTCGTGGTCAGATGCCATCAAAGGGATGAGCTTCAAAGGCAATTGGCCGATCAAGGGATCCAAACCTTGATTCACTACCCTATACCACCTCATCAACAAAAAGCTTATTCTGGATGGAATGGATATAGGCTTCCCCTAACAGAGGCGATCCATGAACAAATATTAAGTTTACCCATGAGTCCAGTGCTTTCAGAAGACGACGCGTTAAAGGTAGTAAATACGTGTAATGCTTTCGTTACAATGGGTGGTTAATGACCTTAATAAAAACCAGCGTTCTTAATGGGATAGCTGTCGTCATAAAAATGCTTACCATGCTTGGTCTGAATAAAGTCCTTGCAATCTATGTAGGACCTGCGGGCTATGCTGCTATTGGTAATTTTCAAAATGCTGTGCAAATGGTCACAACGATTGCTAGCGGGGCTATCAATACAGGTGTGGTTAAATACACCGCTGAATATGGTGGCGATGCTGAAAAGCAGCGCCAAGTTTGGCGTACTGCCGGTACGGTTGCTATTGTTGGTTCTGTGGTTACTGGTATCGTCGTGTTTTGTTTTAGCGAATATATTGCATATTGGTTCTTGAAGGATAAAGATTACCAGATAGTCTTCATTTGTTTTTCCATAGCCCTTGTTTTCTCTATATTTAATACATTGTTGTTAGCCATATTAAATGGAAAAAAGGAAGTCCGTCGTTACATTGTCGCTAATATAGTGGGAAGTTGCTTTTCGTTAATTGTCACCGGTATATTAGCTGTTCAGTTTGCTTTGCATGGTGCTTTAATCGCACTTGCTATCCATCCTTCTTTCTCTTTTATTGTAACCCTGTATCTATGTTACAAGGCTGATTGGTTTAAGCTAGCTTATCTTTTTGGTGGTCTGGATAAAAAGGTATTGCTCAACTTAGCGAAATTTACCGCAATGGCTCTGACCAGTGCTGCATGTATACCAGTTAGTCATATTCTGGTGCGAGCCCATCTTGGTGCCACGCTGGGCTGGACAGAGGCTGGTTGTTGGGAAGCTATGTGGCGTTTAAGTGGGGCTTATCTAATGTTAGTTACCACTACGTTAAGTCTATACTACCTGCCAAGATTCTCAGAGCTAACAGAACATAATGAATTAAAAAATGAAATACTTCAGGGTTACAGAATTATCCTGCCAATTGCTGTGGCGTGTGGCATCTCCATTTATCTGTTACGGGATTTTATAATCTCTCTGCTCTTTACGGCAGAATTTTTACCCATGCGTAGCTTATTCGCATGGCAAATGTTAGGCGATACTTTAAAAATCGGTAGTTGGATACTGGCATACCTCATGTTAGGTAAAGGTATGATGAAATTGTTCATCGGCACTGAAATACTATCTGCTGCGGGATTCTATGTTTGGACCATTATTTTTACTCACTCTTATGGACTTGAAGGTGCAAGCATTGCACATGCAGTTAATTATGCAGTTTACTGGGTGGTGATGCTCATTTTTGTGAGCAGGACAGTATTGTCGGGACGTTAAAAAAGCATGCCATTTGGGTGTAAGCTTGCTTAAGTCTCAACTTCGGTTAATGGTGTAAAAGTTTCGCAAAGTGGTGGTGTGTTTAATATGAGAATTATGTTAATCGGAGAATATAGTGGCTTTCACCAAAATCTTCGAGACGGCTTGCTCGAGCTGGGACATGAAGCAATAGTTGCGGGCCGCAAAGATGGTAAAAAGCAGATATCGGTAGACATAGACTTGGATGCAGTGCGGTCAGGGATTTTAGGAAAGTTGGAGCGAGTTTGGAAGTCATATAGATTTTCGAAAGCTGTTAACGGCTATGACGTGATACAGCTCATTAACCCTTGGATTTTTCCAAAAGGCTTGGGTTTAAATGAGTTTCTTATTCGAAGAATTTTAAGGCACAACCTAAATGTCTTTCTATCGGCATGCGGCGATGATGCGATGTTTGTAATGAAAGGTGCGCAACAACTCAGATATCACCCGTTCAAGGAAGCAATTCAATATGATCTTAAAGTTATCAAGCACCCGTTGGATAGTGCCAAGAGTTTGGCTTGGAACGAAGAGCTTGCGTCTGCAGTAAAGGGTATTGTTCCGATTGGATACGAGTATGCAGTAGGTTATGTATCATGCCCAAATCTGAAAGATTGCATTCCACTGCCAATAAATACAAAGAAAATTAAATATATAGACAATAGAGTTAATAGAAAGATAACTATTTTTCATGGGTTGAATAGATATGGTTTCAAAGGTACTCGCCATATAGAGGCTGCGTTTGAGGTGTTGAAGAGAAAATATCCAAATGATGTTGATTTTATAATAGCTGGAGGAGTGCCCCTGGCAGAGTATTTAAAGTTGCTAGAAAGAGCAAATGTCGTAGTTGATCAAACCAATTCATACTCTTGTGGAATGAATGCTATTTATGCAATGGCGATGGGAAAAGTCGTCATGGGAGGCGCGGAGCCAGAAACCTTACAAGCATATGGTGTAGATGCTTCTCCGGTCATCAATATCGTGCCTGATTCAAAAGACATCATCACGAAGATTGAAAGCCTATTAGATTCACGGAATAACCTTATTGAGCATGGTTGGCAGTCAAGAAGATTTGTGGAGATGCATCATAACCATGTTAAGGTTGCCAATCAGTATCTTAAAGTCTGGCTAAATTAAATATCTTCCAAAATACATACAACACTTGGTTTACTTGCTGTTGGGGTTGTGATTATGGCAGTTAGCTATGAGTTTCCCCCGTTAAAGTAACTGGCAGTGACTAATAATTCCATCGTTGATAATTTGGTGAAGCTTACTATATGGTTCATATGCCCCCCCCAAATATTCGTATTTCATTATTTATTCCAAGCCTGAGAGGGGGGGGGGCGGAGCGTGTCACCGTTTTGCTAGCCAACGGACTCGTTGACAAGGGATATAAGGTCGATTTAATTACTTGTCAGGGGGGCGGTGCATATGTGACGGATGTGGATAGTCGCATCAATTTGATCACGCTCGGAGCCAGCCGAGTAACTACTGCTCTTTTTCCGCTTTTTAAATATTTGATTCGCGTAAAACCATATGCGCTGATTAGTGCTATGGGGCATGCTAATGTGGTAGCAATTTTAGCTAAAGTTATTAGTAAATCATCTGCTAAAGTATTAGTCGTTGAGCATAATACTTTCTCTAGGGCAGCAACTAGTTTTAAGTCTCGCTTATTGAAGCATTTTATAAAAATTCTATACCCATTTGCGGACTATATAGCGGGGGTAAGTAAGGGAGTAGTAGAAGACTTTACTAAGTCAATAAAAATTTCAAAAAATAAAATTCATGTTCTATATAACCCAGTTGTATCAACTAGATTAGAGGAATTGATGTCCCGGGAGCCTCATCATCCGTGGTTTTTAGATGATGGAGATCCCGTTTTTGTGGGAATTGGTCGTCTAACAGAGCAAAAGGATTTTGAGTCTCTTATTAATGCATTTGCTATCGTTAATAAATCGAGGAAATCAAGACTTGTTATTTTTGGGGAAGGAGAACTGCGAACCCAATTGGAATCTCAGGTTTCGCGGTTGTCTCTTGACGAGCGGATAAGTCTGCCGGGCTTCGTTTCTAATCCGTTTTGTCATCTGCGAAGCTCTGCTACCTTTGTTCTCTCTTCTCGCTGGGAGGGGTTGCCCACTGTTCTCATCGAAGCACTTGCTTGCGGTGTCTCAGTTGTAAGCACTGACTGCCCCAGCGGTCCAGAAGAAATTCTTGAGGGGGGAAAGTGGGGGTATCTGGTTCCGGTGGGAGATGTGCAGGCGCTTGCATCTGCTATGATCCAATCTTTAGATAATCCCCGTACTGAGGGTGTTGCTATTAGAGCTGCTGAATATTCAAGCGAGAAAGCTGTGGCTAGGTATCTGCAGTTATTAGGCGTGAGAGATGGCACGCAATGGCCCTAGCTTGATATTTCATGAAAGCGGTGGTAAAAAACTGATGGTCCGCAGAAACTATATTATTGATTCGCTCTCATATAAGTTCGCTATATTTTTTATAGCCTTATCATATGCATGTCTGCTCACAACTCAGCCTATCGATCTGTTTGTGGATCGAAATAATTACTTGACATATGCGATAAATTCACGAGAAATATACGATCGGTATCTCGCACAGGGGTGGCTTAGTGTTTTTTTTAATGAACCACTCTGGCTGGGTGTGAATGTTCTTATTGGAAGTGCTCTCTCTCCAGAAAATGCTCTAAGACTCATTATATTTTTCTCTTCATTTGTAACAGCATATTTAGTGCTTATCTACCAGGCAAGATGGTTTATTCTTCTTTTAATGTTTTTGTTTTTGCCGCAGGTGATTAAGAATAATATTATTCATCTCCGACAAGGGTTAGCTATAGCTGTATTTCTTTGTGGATGGTTTTCTCACAATAGGATCTTTCGCTACCTTTTTTATGGAGCGGCTTGCTTTATTCACTCGTCGTTTCTCATCATTGTTTTTCTGATAATGTTAGATGATATATCGATTAAATGTCGTATGAGTAGTGAAATCAGAGCTATTTTGGTTTTAGCCGTGGGGCTTCTTGTTGGGGTGGGGGGGTTGTGGATCGCAGATTTGGTAAATGCGAGGCAGGCGGACCAATACATTAGCGGTGCAGTGGCTGTCAGTGGTTTGGGATTTGTTTTTTGGATGGCAGTAGCAACTATTTTTATGCTTCAAGGAAGATCCTTCCTGCGGGACAACTCTCTGCAGTTTTCAATTATTATTTTTTACTTGAGCACATATTTTTTTCTTGCCGTTGCTGCACGGGTCTTTGAAAGTGCGCTTTTATTGGTGTTTTTTTCGGCTCTTCAATTGACCAATTATAGAAAGTATGCGTTTATTTTTTTGTTCGTATGTTATTTTTTTATTCAATGGAGTGCACGTATTATGCTACCCAGTTTTGGTTGGGGTGTTCAAAATTATTTATAGAAGTTATCAATTTTGTAAATGTCGTATTGCTTATGTTATGAATAATATTTCTAATTTTCTGCTGTCGGTTTTTTATAATGGATAAACCAAAGAAGATCCTGCATATCATTACCGGTCTGGATGATGGTGGTGCCGAGGGTGTTTTGGTGAGATTGTGTCTTCACAGTCCACAATTTCAACATATCGTTGTCTCATTGAAAGATGGCGGAAAGTATGGGGCTGTTTTGGTGGCCGGTGGTATTTCTGTGCATTGCTTAGGAATGAATCCCGGCAAACCCAGCCTTACTAAGTTTTTCAACCTTATCCATCTAATTAGATCGGAACATCCTGATGTGATACAAACATGGATGTATCACTCCGATCTTTTGGGCGGAATCGCTGCTCGATTGGCTGGTGTTCGACGCATTTTTTGGGGTGTTAGGCACTCAACTCTTGAAAAAGGTAACTCTAAACGCTCAACAATTTTGATTGCTCATGTCTGCGCGTTGTTATCGAGGTGGATACCACGGAGAATTATCTGCTGCGCCAGTAAGGCGCTTGAGGTTCATGCTGAAATTGGTTATGAACCTTTTAAACTAACAGTCATTCCAAACGGATATGATTTGACACGTTTCAAACCCGATATAATCCTGCGTAAAAAAATTAGAAACGAGCTCGGGATTGCGCAGAGTGAGTTCTTGCTTGGGATGGTCGGACGCTATAATCCGCAGAAGGATCATTCTAATCTGCTGCGTGCCTTGTCGTTGGTAGCGGCCGAAAAAGTAGACTTTCGCTGCCTGCTAGTAGGTAAAGGTTTATCTACAAAAAATGATGCGCTAATGGCCCACATTGCTGAGCTGGGGTTATGCCAGCAAGTGTTACTGCTCGGGCCGCGCAATGATGTTCCTGCGATCATGAATGCTCTTGACTTACATGTGCTTTCAAGTAGCTTTGGCGAGGCGTTTCCCAATGTTGTTGCTGAGGCCATGGCGTGTGGAACTCCATGCGTCACTACCGATGTAGGTGATGCATTGGAAATAGTCGGTCGTTCGGACGTTTGCTGTCCGCCTCGTGATCCACGGCTACTCTCAGAACTTATTCTCAATATGTACAACGAGTGGGCTCACTTTTCTGAAACTTGGCGACAAAGGGAAATTTCGTGTGTGGAACGTATCCAAAGCGAATTTTCTATTGAGAGTATGGTGGCCGCCTACGAGGCTTGTTGGCTTCAAAGCTGAATGTCCAGATGGATATAAAAATTTCCTCAACTTTTGGGGCTAACTGTATACATTTTTTAGTTAGGAATAGCACCATAGGGAAAAAATACTGGGCGTAAGGGTGTTGCTGAAATCCTCAGTAAATGATTTCTTTTTTTGACTTAAGAGAAAAGTGGAATCATACAATAAAGTGAACTTGAGGTAAGTTTATCCGGTTTTAGTTATTTTCCTTGCGCTGCGGTTACATAAATATCAGGTAGGCAAATTGAAACACTCTAAGAAAGTATTGTTTGTTGTAAATGATTCTGCTTTTTTTCTTTCTCACAGACTGGCAATCGCTCTTTCAGCAAAAGCAGAAGGGTATGATGTGCATGTCGCTACGGCACCTGGAGTTGCCTCCGAGGAGATCAGTGGTTTAGGGCTTAGCTACCATCCGATTGAATTAACTCGTAGTGGGATAAACCCTATTGCTCAATTGAAGTCTTTAATTAGTATTTATCGGTTATTTAACCAGCTGCAGCCTGATCTGGTACATTTAGTTACAATCAAACCGGTTTTATATGGTGGGCTTATAGCACGCATCCTTAAAACGCGGGCGGTAGTGGCTGCTATATCTGGGTTGGGATCCGTATTCATAGCAAAAACCAAGCTTCGGAGAATATTGCGATATCTAGTTTTAAAAATTTATAGACTTTCACTGGGGCATAAAAACATCAGCGTTATATTTCAGAACCCTGACGATAGAAATATTTTGCTATCAGCAAATATTGTCAAAGAAGATAATGCCATAATGATACGTGGCTCAGGTGTTGATCTCTCTCTATACCCTTTTAATGAAGAACCTTGTGGAACTCCAATAGTAGTCATGGCAGCCCGACTATTGAAGGAAAAGGGAGTTTTAGTTTTTGTTGAAGCAGCGCGGATCATTAAATCAAAAGGAATAGATGCTCGCTTTCTATTAGTCGGCGCACCAGATCCTGGAAACCCTTCTAGCGTCACTCAAGCAGAGGTTGAAGCTTGGGTCAATAATGGTGTGGTTGAAGCATTAGGATTCCGACGGGATATTCCACACGTTTTTGCTGAAGCTAACATTGTTGTGCTTCCTTCTTTTTATGGTGAGGGGTTGCCCAAAGTGTTAATTGAAGCAGCAGCTTGCGGGCGGCCTGTTGTTACAACCGATAATCCCGGCTGTCGAGATGCAATTGAGCCAGATGTTACTGGCTTACTCGTGCCACCCAAAGATCCCCAGATGTTAGCATATGCTATTGAGAGATTAATTTTTGATCCGTCGTTGCGTATCAAAATGGGTAAGGCAGGGCGGCGCCTTGCTGAAAAAGAGTTTCGAATTGAAAGTGTGGTGGACACTCATTTATCAATCTATGAAAGACTCTTGAAGGATTGGTAACTTTTAAAGATAAGCATTCATAATTTAATTAGTCGTTAGTGGTATATATTGCCGATTGCTATGAGTAATCTAAATAATAGGATATTAGTTACCGGAGCTACTGGGTTTCTAGGCAGCTCTTTAGGCAAGACTTTATCTCTTGCAGGAAGATTTTCGGTTAAGGCGCATGTAAGAACGGACATTAAGCTTCCATGGGCAGAAGAAGTTATCCAGCTCTCAGATTTTTCGAAGATTCAAGTATCGGACAACATTTTTGAAAAAGTTGATGCTGTTATTCACTGTGCGGCACGAGTCCATGTGATGAATGACGCTACTTCGAATCCATTAGAGGAGTTTCGTAAAGTTAATGTAGATGGGACTCTGCATCTGGCCAGATTGGCAGCAAAGGCTGGAGTGCGTCGTTTTATTTTCATTAGCTCCATTAAAGTAAACGGCGAAAACACCGAAAGCGGTAAAATTTATAAGGCTGACGATACGCCCGCTCCAAAAGACCCTTACGGGATCTCTAAAATGGAGGCAGAGAATGGTTTGAAGCAAATTGCTGCTGAAACAGGAATGGAGCTGGTTATTATTCGTCCTGTGTTGGTTTATGGCCCAGGGGTCAAAGCTAACTTCCTTACTATGATGCGATGGGTGCACAAAGGAGTCCCACTTCCATTGGGTGCCATACAAAATAAGCGAAGCTTGGTGGCGTTAGATAACTTGATTGATTTAATTGTTACCTGTATCGAGCATCCGGCAGCAGCTAACCAAATATTTATCGCTTCAGATGGTGAAGATCTTTCTACTTCCGAATTGCTCCGTCGTATGGCTAATGCCTTGGGCGTACGGACTCGGCTACTACCAGTGCCGCAGTCGTTACTGGTTATTATGGCAACCATA
>DATGQB010000003.1:0-4323 GCA_035304405.1 Edaphocola sp. | reverse complement strand
GGCTGTCACCGTTTATTTTTGCTAAGAGCAGTCTAATAGAGAATAAAATGGGCACAGATGCTATCCTACCTGCATGCATTGCTGGCTAAGGCGGAGTGCTCTGTAATACTGGGCGATCAATTCTTTTCGTAAATATGATTTTTTATTTCCCGCCAAGGGTTCCCTGCTTATGTGTACTGCCGTCATTCCCTTATTGTTATACTTGAAATATAGACTGGTAGCGGTTGTTGCTTCAATTTTTTTTAGTTTTTAGCGATTTTCTGCCAACCTTTCTTAAAATGCATGCGTCTTATATCGGTGAGAACAAAATTCAGCGATATTACCCTATCATCCCTGTCACTGTGGAAACACAAGAAGTCCCGACTACCCATCGGGACTTTGTTTTTTTTCAAAAAAATCAAAAAGCGAAGCGCCCTTGTGTTTACCTTTGGTCGCTTCGCTTTAAACTGTACGGGATGTTCCCGCTATTGATTGTCTTAAGTTTAAGGTTTTGCCTCTGAGCTTTTCTCTGCCCGCTCTTGCAGCATTGATGCATATCTGTTACCTAATATAGCCTTTAATTGCCATTCTTCTGCATCTGCCAGAAAATCATACAATGATTTAGGGCGCTCAGCTTCTCTCCAGTGGAAGCGGTCTAGTCGGAAGGCTGCTGGCTCCACCTGACTCATAGGTGTCATTTTTTGGTTGAAGTCTTTCAAATAATGTATGCGCTCTATTTTTCTGTTTTTGAAATACATAAACAGACGTTCGCTTGAGGCTTTAGAAGCACCGATATAGGCACTGTCTTCATCCACAGCAAAGTAGATGGTCTCGGCATTAGGGTAGGCTATGGCCTTTTCCAACTCGTTGTCCTTAAAAAATGCATGTATTTTCACGCCCTGTATTTGGTCAAACATTCCTGCCTGTTCGGGGCCGTTTTGTTGTATCAGTATGGCATTTCTGGGCACAAAAACCTCATGTACTTTGTTACTGTCTATCAGTGCAATGATGGTATCTCCGCTTATTTGTGCTCCTTTGCCCCAAACCACAGGGTTGTGATACAAAATCATCATTGAGTCGGCCTGAGAGTAGCGCAGGCTGTCTCCTTTGGCCTGAGCAGAGTCGCTGTATATAAGCACGTTATGATAGAGCAGGAAATATCTTGGCGAGTTCTCGCTGCCCTCTTCTTTTAGGCTTTCGCTTTTTTCAAATAAGCGGTTTGCTGCGTTTTCTTCGAGTTGTTGCTCCGGTTTGGCCGGGCGTTCTCTTACTTGTTTCGTCTCAATCGTATCGGCTGTCAGACTGTCAATAGCAGCAGGGATGCTGTCCTTCGTGTCCGGAGCGCCTATCTCCACCCAGTATGGTCCCATTGGCGATAAGTCCTCATGAGTTGCTTCAGCCGGGGACTCCGGCTCGGCTATACTTGTATCCGACGATTGGGCTTCGCTTATTGCATCAGTATAGTTCAGGCTGTCTGTTCCTGCTTCATCGAGGTTTTCGGTTAGTTCCGGCATTTGCAGACTGTCTATGGGCACACCGGTGGTAAGTTTGAGTATCAGCTCTTCCATTTCCAGCTCGGCAGTATCTACTGCGCCCGCGTTAGGGGCACTGAGGTTCACAATGGGTTCTGAAAATACAGTATCGCTTCTTTGGTATAGGGTGTCTTCTTCGCCGGCTCTTCTGATTATGGGTTTGATGGTAGCCTGCATTTTACCATTTTGGTCGTTGTACAGAATTTGTCCACACCAAATCGTGCTGCGCTCGGCGGTGTCCACTGCTATCACTTTGCCTTTACACATGGCCCAGCCGCTTAGCTGGTTGTATTTCATTTCATCGGCTTCTATAAACTGACTGCCATGTATGATATTAGACCTGCCTTTTAGTTCTGCAAATTTCTTTTCGGCATTATAGTAGCTCCCCCCTTTAGCGAAGAGGGTAGTGCTTTCGTTTTGCACGATACCTTCTTTGATAAAGCGCACCAGTCGTGTTTTGGTATTGTAAGTGATTTCTTCAGAGGTGGCTTTGTATTCCGGGTCATTCACCACTACATCACCCACAAATCGGGCATCATTAGATTTCAGATTATACTCGCCTCGCTTACTAGAGAGTACAGTAGTTTCGTTTTGCAAGGTGCCTTGTTTGAAGTACTTGCCTACCTTGGTATTGAGGTTGTATTCCACCTCTTCAGACCATAGGGTATTGCCATCGGCATTAGACAGTACCACATTGCCCAGCATATATACTGTTTTATTGGCACCGGAATATTTAAGGTAGTCGGCAAAGGCAGTAGTGCCATCTGCTTGTTCGATATACACTTCGCCAAATGCTTCGGCTATTTTCTTTTCTTGATACAGGATTGCACTATCACAATAGAGAATATCAGAGCCCGAACGCAGTTTTACATTGCCCACAATTTTGGTAATGTTTTCCGCTCCTGATTTGATTATATCTGTGTAGTCGGATGATAAAATCTCAATAAATGCCGTTTTGCTCTGCTGGCGGGCGGTGTCCGTAGCTCTGATTTTTTGAACAGAGCCTCCTGCAGGAGGCTGTTGCGCCCACAGATTAATGGTCAAAAATAATTGTGCTATTAATGCTATGATGATTTTGGATGTCCAATTCATAAGAGGGCTGCTAGGCAATACAGATGGTTTTATACTGCTATAGCGCCAGGGTATCGACAGGCGAAGCCTTGGTAGCGCTTATATTTAGCTCTGCCTGTTTATCAGCAACAGGCAGAGCGTTTATTATTTCATGATTAATTTTTTAGCCAATAGCTTGACGCAAGTCTTCGATTAAGTCCTCGGCATCTTCAACCCCCACGCTTAAGCGAATCAGGCCATCTGTGAGGCCATTTTTGATGCGCTCTTCACGAGGTATAGAGGCATGGGTCATTGTGGCCGGGTGGTTGATGAGCGACTCTACGCCTCCCAGACTCTCAGCGAGAGCAATGAGTTTGGTGCTGCACAGTACTCTTTTTACGTTTGCTTCGCTGTCGTCTTTCAGTTCAAAGCTTATCATGCCACCAAAGTCGCGCATTTGTTTGGCTGCAATTTCATGTCCCGGATGGTCTTCAAATCCTGCCCAGTATACTTTGGCTACTTTATCGTGTTGGCGTAGGAAATGAGCCACTTTGGCGCCGTTTTCACAGTGCCTTTGCATACGCAGATGCAGTGTTTTTAATCCACGCAACACAAGGAAGCAATCCAGCGGTCCCGGAACGGCTCCGGCACTTTTCTGAATAAAGAATAAATCTTCCCGCAGTTGCGCATCATTCATAATCAGCGCACCCATAATTACATCACTATGGCCGCCCAGATATTTAGTGGCAGAGTGCATCACTATATCCGCACCCAGGTTCAGCGGGTTTTGCAGATAGGGAGATGCAAAGGTATTGTCCACGCAGAGCAGAATATTATGCTGGTTGGCAATAGCAGCTACCGCAGCGATATCGGTGATATTTATCAAGGGGTTAGTTGGTGTTTCTGTCCAGATAAGTTTAGTCTTATCGGTAATAGCGGCTGCAATGTTGTCTGTGGATTTCATGTCCACATATTTGAATTTCAGGCCAAATTTGACATATACTTTTTCAAACAACCTGTAGGTGCCACCGTACATATCATTGGCTGCGATGATTTCATCACCTGGAGATAGTAAGCGCAGCACAGCGTCTGTCGCGGCTACGCCACTGCTAAAAGCCAAGCCATACTGGCCGTGCTCAATAGCAGCCAATGCGTTTTCCAAAGCCTGACGGGTAGGATTGCCTGCACGAGAATAATCATAACCCTGATGTTCTCCGGGAGCAGCCTGCACGAAAGTAGAGGTCTGGAAAATTGGAGTCATAATTGCACCGGTGCCGGGGTCTGGTTCTACACCGGCATGAATCAGTGTGGTGCCAATGCCATATTGTTTTTTTGTTGCCATTTATGCTGATTTTACACTTTGTCCAATAAACGCTCAAAATTAGGCTAAATGTATAGGAAGAGAAAACCTAAATCTCTAATCTTTTGTTGTTTTGATAAAATTTTGGTCAGAACTGCGCTCTGGGCTGGTTTGCCTGGGCGTTGGAATATCTGTCGAGATCATTTTTTAGTGTAGATTAGGTAAGGATTCTGATATTATTGTAATTTTTTATAGCTTTGGCATGTATAAAAATTTGTGTATGAAACATTTGGTACTCCTGCATGGGGCTTTGGGAAGTCCGGAATATTTTGAAAAAATCAAAGAGGCTCTTAGTGGCGAATATATCCTGCATACCCTCACTTTTGCCGGTCATGCAGGGACTGCCCTGCCCAATGATGGTTTGCGTATGCAAAACTATGTAGCTCAGTTGGTCGATTTTTG
>DATGQB010000002.1:0-7620 GCA_035304405.1 Edaphocola sp. | reverse complement strand
TTTAAAAGAAAATTATTATGGCAAATAATCCACAAAATAGTGAAAAAAGCATAATAAATTATGGTTTTTGAGCTATTGAAGTGGATTAGAAGCAAGAATAATTTTATATAAAGAGTCTAATGCGTAATCTGGGTTAAAATTAAATGCTAGAAAGGATATGGCTCAGATAGAGGTTTTTCAACGTTATTTGTATATCGTGCAACTGCTGATGAAGCGCCCGGCCAGTCTGGAGCAGATTCAGGATTATTTGGAGCAGCAGTCAGATTTTGACGGCAGAAGCTACACTTGCTCACGCCGTACTTTTCTCAGAGATAAGGAAGCCATATTGAGTCTGTTCAAAATAGAAATCCGCTACAATGAGCAGCTGCGGCAGTATGAGATTGATGAAGAAGATGAAATGCAGCCCGTGGCCGCCCGTTTGGTGGAGGCCTTCTCTACCTTTCAGGCTTTGCAGTTTAATCAGCGAGTACCTGATGGTATTCAGTTTGAGCGCCAGAAGCCCAGAGGTATAGAATATTTCAGAATCATTTTACAGGCCATTACTCAGCAAAGAGAAATAGCATTTGCATATACCAAATTTGATACGGCTCAGGCCGAAAGACGTCTATTACAGCCTTATCTGCTCAAAGAATATAAAAAGCGCTGGTATGTGATAGGACGCGATAGCACTAAAGGGCTTATTCGCACTTTTGGGCTGGATAGAATGGACGATGTGCGCTGCTTGGCTAAGGGCTTTGCTCCCGACAGTCAATTTGATGCAGAACGCTACTTTCGCAATGCATTTGGCGTTATCTATGCGCCGGAAGAGGAGGTGGAAGAGGTAGTATTGCTCTTTGATGCCGGCACAGGAAATTACGTAAAAACAATGCCCCTGCACAGCTCTCAGGAAATATTGGAAGATAATGCGCATGGCCTGAAGCTCAAATTGCTTTTGTATCCCAGCAGAGATTTTGTAGGCGAACTGCTCTCTTATGGTGCGGGCGTAAAGGTTTTGGCGCCACAGCATCTGGCCGAAGCCGTTAAATCTGAGCTAAAAAAGGCTTTATTTAATTATGAAACACATTAAAAAATGCTACCTTTGCAGATAGTAATTACCTTTTAACTTCATTCACAGATGAAAAATCTGCGACAAGTACCAGTAGAGCAGCTGGAACAAACCCTTACAGAGTGGGGGGAACCTAAGTTTAGAATCAAGCAAATAAAAGATTGGATTTGGGTGAAAAATGTAGGCTCTATCGAAGAAATGACAAACATTTCTAAAGAACTAAGAGCCAAGCTTCACGATTTATTTTATATTCCTAAAGTAAGCATAGACCATAGTCAGTACAGTGAAGACGGAACTATTAAAAGTCGCTTCCGTCTGCATGACAACAGATTTGTGGAAGGTGTGCTGATACCGACAGATTCGCGCATGACTGCTTGTGTGTCTTCGCAAGTCGGTTGTAGTCTTAGCTGCAAATTTTGCGCTACGGGCTATATGAAACGTATGCGCAATCTTGACTGGGATGAGATTGTAGATGAAGTCACGCTACTCAACGAGCTATCACTGCAGCACTACAATCGCAAACTTAGCAATATCGTATTTATGGGTATGGGTGAGCCCTTGCTCAACTATAAAAATATGATGCAGGCTATTGAGCGCATTACTTCTCCTGAAGGTTTAGGCATGAGCCCCCGTCGTATCACCGTATCTACAGCCGGCGTAGCCAAAATGATAAGGCAGCTTGGTGATGATGGGGTACGCTTTAAGCTGGCTTTGAGCTTGCACGCTGCCAATGATTTTAAGCGCAATCAGATTATGCCCATAAATGAGAGTAATAATCTGAAAACCTTAATTGAAGCGCTTAACTACTTCTATCAGAAAACCAAGAGTGAAATCACTTTGGAATATATTCTCTTTGCAGACTTCAATGACAGTCTGGAAGACGCCGCTAAACTGGTGAAAGTGTTCCGTCAAATTCCTGCAGACCTGGTAAATATCATTGAGTATAATCCCATAGAGCTGGCAGATTTTAAGAAACCAGACGAAGAGGTTACAGACCGTTTTATGGCTTATCTGGCGCAGCACAGAGTAAATGCCCGTTTAAGACGCAGTCGCGGTAAGGATATCGATGCCGCTTGCGGACAGCTGGCCAATGTGGATAAAGCAAATTTATAATCACTCCATCAACAAGCATTTTCTCGGGCGCAGCCCGAATCTTATAAGATTTATATGAGTAAAAAGAATCCCCACAAAAATGTGAAGCCAATAGCTCACGAAGATGAGTTCAAAGAAGAAAGATTAGCAGCCCAGCGTTCGTTTACAGAAGAAGATAGAAAATCTTTCTGGAAAAACTTTAATAGTGCGGAGCCCAATAAGCGCAGAGAGCAGCGCGGTGCTAAGGAAGGAGCCAAGGGGCGCAATGCTAAGCCTTCGGGCCAGGCGTTCAAAGCAAAAGGTAAAGGAACTGTTGAAAAACCTGCACAGGAAGGCAAGCGCAGTTTTAGAGATATAATGGATAATGCTTTTCGGGAGCGCTTCGATAAAAAAGAAGCAGCGCCAGAGCAGGAAAAGGCTGGCCGACCTGCACGCGAATTTAAACCCGTAAGCCTGCCCGAACCTGAAATGCGAGCAGGAAAGAAAAGCAGCCCAGATAGAAAATGGCAGGAACAGCCTCGCGGTAAAAAAAGAACCGAAAGAGAGGAGACGAGACCACAACGCAATAAGCAAAAGGATTCATTTTTAGCTCATTTTGACAATGAAAATCCCTATGAGCAGGCTTTTGATGCCAAGGGTAATAAAGGTGTGCGCAGGGAGCAGCAGCAGATGGGAAGCTTAGAAGTCATGCCGCTCAATAAGTATGTGGCCTATTGTGGGGTGTGCTCTAGAAGAGATGCTGTGGAGATTATCAAGAGTGAGCGTATCACCGTAAATGGTAATCTTATAGTAGAGCCCGGATATAAGGTGCAACCTGAAGATAAGGTGCAGCTTGATGGCAAACCGCTAAAAGTACAGAAAAACCTTATCTACGTCCTTATGAATAAGCCTAAAGGTTTTATCACTACCACTGATGACCCTAAGGGCAGACGCACCGTGATGGATATCTTGGGTGATAATATTCCGGAACGTATTTTTCCTGTAGGACGCCTAGACAGAAATACTACCGGCTTACTCCTACTTACCAATGATGGTGATTTGGCCCAGCAATTGGCTCATCCAAAATTTGAAAACAGAAAAATCTATCAGGTAACGCTGGATAAAGCCTTGGCCAAAACCGATTTTGAAAAAATTATCAAAGGTCTTGAACTAGAAGACGGTGTTACCGAAGTGGACCAATTGGCATATTTAGACAAGAAAAATGAAATCGGTATAGAGATTCATAGTGGCAAAAACAGGATTGTACGCCGTATTTTCGAACACCTCGGCTATACCGTTGATAAGCTGGATAGGGTGATGTATGCCGGCCTTACAAAGAAAAATCTAAAGCGAGGCCAATGGCGATTCCTCACCAAGCAGGAAATTATCAATCTCAAACATTTAAATAAAGCCCTCAGAAAATCGAAGGCTGAAGCATAACAAATAAGTTGGGCACAAAACCCAACTTATTTTTTTGTAGCATCTGTTTTAATGTCTTCATTGAATAGATAATTGGCTAGAGAAGATAGAATGCCTTCCATTTTGTGGGTACGGTCATCTATAGTATCCAGTTTGAGGGTATTGCCCATATTCACGCCGGCGGGTAGGTAAGATAGAATACTATTCTGTCCGGATTCTAGTTCGCTGCGTAGGGCAATGATGTCACCATCCAATTCATTATGTAGGTAAGCGTTTAGTGCCTCAAAACCTGTGTCTGCATAGCTCGCAGCCTGGGCGCTGCTACTGCCGGCATAGGCTGCTATAGATTGGGCCACCGCTTCGCACTTGCCACCAAAAACTTTTTCAAAGCTGAGCCCATTTACCTGCATCAAATGCTCTGGGTGGATATGGGTGAGCTTGACCAAAGTACCCAACAATATGGTTGGAATCGCTGCCTGCGCCAGAGGGTCCACTTGCTCCGGATGAATAGGGGTATTCAGTGCCGGGTCGTTAATGTTTATCTTCTCAATGTTGGTTTGTAAGCTTGCCTGTATCGCGTTTATTATTCTTTCTGACATAATGACTGATTTTCGTGTTAGTAATCAATTTATCAGTACTAAAATTAAGTGTATAAACTTAAAATATATTACAATTAGGCTAATCTTCACATTTGTGGAAATGCTACAGTTGCGTGTGGAAATTCCACAGCTAATATGGGTGGCTGATACTTATCGGCGCTTACAAAGGGGATAAATTGATATATTTAGCGCCCCAACCGGCTAAATAAAGCCAAAAATCATAATAATAAATTGTACTTTTGCATTCTTGTATTCGTATGAAAAATATTCGTAATTTCTGTATTATCGCACATATCGACCACGGTAAATCTACCTTGGCAGACCGACTCTTAGAGCATACCAAGACCATTTCCGAGCGGGAAATGCAAGCCCAGGTGCTTGATGATATGGACCTGGAACGAGAAAAGGGTATCACTATTAAGTCGAAAGCTATTCAGGTAAAATATCTTAAGGATGGTGAAACATATATCCTTAACCTGATTGACACTCCTGGTCACGTTGACTTTTCTTATGAGGTTTCCAGAGCTTTGGCAGCCTGTGAGGGTGCTTTGCTGCTGGTAGATGCTTCTCAGGGTATTCAAGCGCAAACAATTTCCAATCTGTATCTGGCCATTGGTAATGACCTAGAAATAATTCCGGTAATCAACAAAGTGGATATGGAGGGTGCTATGATTCCCGAGGTTACCGACCAAATTGTAGATCTTATTGGTTGTAAGCCTGAAGAAATTATTTTGGCTAGTGGTAAAAGTGGCATTGGTATAGAGGAAATTCTCACCGCAGTTGTAGATAGAATTCCGGCCCCTGTGGGCAATGTAGAAGAGCCACTACAGGCGCTGATATTCGACTCTGTATTTAATCCTTTTAGAGGTATTATTGTGTACTACCGTGTACTCAATGGTAAAATCAAAAAGGGAGATAAAATTAAATTTATCAATACCGGCAGAGAGTACGAAGCCGATGAGGTGGGTAAATTGGGACTTGGACTCATTCCTCAGGATGAGGTGAGTGCAGGAGATGTGGGCTACGTAATCACCGGTATCAAAAATGCTCGTGAGGTAAAAGTGGGGGATACCATTACCACGGTTATCAATCCAAGTACAGAGCCCATCCAGGGTTTTGAGGATGTAAAGCC
This sequence comes from Edaphocola sp., assembly GCA_035304405.1. Lineage (GTDB taxonomy): Bacteria > Bacteroidota > Bacteroidia > Chitinophagales > Chitinophagaceae > Edaphocola. Next base: position 2,354 of record DATGQB010000002.1, on the reverse strand, counting down.
CATGGTATTCGCAGGTATCTTCCCGGTAAATACAGACGATTTCGAAGAACTGCGCGATTGTATGGAGAAGCTTCAGCTGAATGACGCTTCCCTTACCTTTGAGCCGGAAACCTCTCAGGCTCTGGGCTTTGGCTTCCGTTGTGGCTTCCTGGGTATGCTGCATATGGAAATCATCCAGGAGCGTTTGGAGCGCGAGTTCAATCAATCGGTTATTACTACTGTGCCCAACGTGAGCTTTTATGCATATACTACCAGAGAGCCCGATAAACGCATTATCGTAAACAACCCTTCTGAGATGCCCGACCCTAGTCGACTGGATAGGGTAGAGGAGCCATTTATCAGAGCACAGATTATTACCTCGCCTGAGTATATCGGTAATATCATGTCGCTTTGCTTAGGCAAGAGAGGCTTCCTGGTAAATCAAAACTACCTCACACCTACTCGTGTGGAGCTGATTTTTGATATGCCACTGGCAGAGATTGTATTCGATTTCTACGATAAGCTTAAGTCCGGCACACGTGGTTATGCATCATTCGACTATCAGCCGCTGGATTATAGAGAGAGTGATATCGCTAAGATGGATATTTTGCTCAATGGCGATAAAGTCGATGCGCTCAGTGCGCTTATTCACCGCTCTCGCGCTCATGATTTTGGTCGTAAACTCTGTTCCAAACTCAAAGATTTACTTCCTCGTCAGCAGTTTATGATTGCCATTCAGGCTGCTATCGGTGCCAAAATTGTGGCTCGCGAAACTCTTTCCGCTATGCGCAAAGACGTTACTGCTAAGTGTTATGGTGGTGACATATCTCGTAAGCGTAAGTTGCTCGAAAAGCAGAAAGAAGGTAAGAAGCGTATGCGTCAAATTGGTAACGTAGAGGTGCCACAGGAGGCTTTCCTTGCGGTACTCAAATTAGATGATTAATCAATGATTTTTATCGGCGGGCAGCAATGTCCGCCGATAAATCAAATATACTGTTGCATTCATAGGCTAAAAGATTTTCCCGCATGATAATGCTTAATATTACTACCAAAGTTGCACATCCCATTGTCCCTGAGTGGTTGAAATGGCATGAAGAATTTTGGAAGACTGCCATCCATGACACCGGATTAGTGCTCGAAACACATACCTACAAATTGCTGGAGCATGATGATGAAGATGGACAAACCTTTGTTGCTCAGCTAAAAATGGCCTCTGAGAAAGAGTATGATACCTTTATGGAGGAGTTTGATGAGCTCCTACGCAGGCGCGCGCATCAGCGTTTTGGCACCAATGTCATTTCCTTCCGCACCCTAATGAAGTCAATCTAAATTCAATCATGAAAAAGTATAAGGCGGTCTTTTTCGACCTAGACCATACCCTTTGGGATTTTGAAGCCAACTCCAAGGCTACCCTGCATCATATCTATTACCATTACCATTTGGCTGCTGCCGGAGTGCCGGACTTTGAGGCTTTCTACCAAAGCTATAAGTTTCATAACGAACGCCTTTGGGATAGGTACAGAAAAGGATTTATCAGCAGAAATGAGCTAAAATGGAAGCGGATGTGGCTTACCCTGCTCGATTTCAAGATAGCAGATGAGCCCAAAGCCAAGGAGCTGGCCGAGGTATTTATTACTATGCTGCCTCAGCAAACACAGCTCTTTCCGCATGCCGAAAAAGTGCTGGACTATTGTCAGGCAAAGGGGTATCGTTTGGCGCTGATTACCAATGGCTTTGAAGATACTCAGATGAAAAAGCTTGCGTCCTGCAATATCGCTAAGTATTTCCAGCATGTGGTTACTTCAGAGCGTAGTCAGAGTGTAAAACCTCATGCGCAAATTTTCGAATATGCCCTTTCCATCAGTGATGCCACCGCACCCGAGGCCCTGATGATTGGTGATAGCTTGGATGTGGACATTTCCGGAGCACAGAATGTGGGGATGGACCAGGTGTATTTCAATCCTTTGCGCGAGCAGCACCAGCAGCAGCCTACCTACGAGATAGACTGCCTCAGCCAGTTGCTGCAGATTTTATAAGCGCTTCGTGGCTCCATATTTACCTTATTCGTCCCCGGCATTGCTTCGGGGAATTTTTTTGAGTTTTTCTTATTTGGGCGTGCCCCGCCGCTTCATCAGTTGAGCTATGGAGCCCGGCGGGGCACTGCTACTTTCACTCTAGCTTGCTCATACGGCAAGTGCGGCGGGTCGGGCCATTCACTTCAAGTCCTCGCAGCACAAACATTAAGTGTTTTGACCAGTATTCAGCCTTTTGCATATATTATAAGTGCAGCCTCCATCTTTGGTGCTCTCTGCGCTGCTGCGGGCTTTCCGTTGCTGTCCCTCACGCGCCTCACCTTCTCTAGTGCTTTGCGCCCT
>DATGQB010000001.1:0-5904 GCA_035304405.1 Edaphocola sp. | reverse complement strand
TAAAGGAGACCTACATTCAGAATATCCGAAGGCCTAGTGGTCTCTCGGGAGACCATTTGAAGAAAAAAGTAAAGGAAGGAAATGCTAATGTCCACAAAGCAACCAGACATGCAAAAAAAAGGCCCACAATAATGTGAACCTTTGAAAATATAATTAGTATGAAATAGTAATACTACTCTGTCGCTCTGGTCGGATAATTATGACGGCTCCATTTGTTGATGATAACACCGTTCTTGATAAGCATCAGACCACCATTACTACGCATAGCTGTCTTGCTCATAGTACCATCAACAGCATAGGCATCGGCATCAATGCCATACTTGGCCTTAAATTTATTGGTAGATGCCTCATCATTAGAAGAAAGTATATAGAAGCCTATACCTTTGCTATAACAATCCGCGATTAGCTTTTTCAAATCGTCAAGATTGCCATTAATCTTATCCACCTCTCTCAGAAAGAGCAAATAATTGTATCCTTCATCTTTCAGTAATGATTCTGTGTATTCCTGACCGGCATAGTCCCGAATGGAGAAATCGGATATTTTTGGTAAACCAGTACCTTTTTTTATCAGTTCAGATTTGGTTTCGATATAGGTAAGCGCCGGATTGTCCCATAATGTAGAATCTGCCATAAATTCCTCTTGGGTAAACTCAATGCGCTTGCCGTCTTTCTCATACACCAATACATTATGATAAACATCAGGCTCAGCATCGGGTGGCAGTTGCATATCTTCCCATATATTAGTACCCACTTTGTAATTAAGACAATCCACAAATGGCAAATTGCGTAACACGTAAATCTGCACACCAAGAGAGGCCAACAGCACCAAAGCCATAATTACACTGCCTACTCTATTGCTGAACAGGCTGCCTATTTTTTTGCGCCCGATATATAATATCACTACGAGCACCAGCAAAATAATATCTTTAATAAAAGACTGATGGGCTTTTAAGGGAATACAGTCTCCAAAGCAACCGCATTCCTTAATCTTGCCGGACAAAACCGCGTAACCAGTTAGATAGGTGAAAAATATTGTGAGCAGAAGAATCAAGAAGGAGACAGAACGATATGCCCAGCCAATAAGCATCGCTACCCCGGCCATAATTTCAAACACAATCATGGAAATAGAGATGACCAAACTGTAACGTACAAAATACTCCATCTTCCACACTTCAAAGAATTCATTCATTTTATAGGACAAGCCTAACGGGTCATTGGCCTTGACCAAGCCGGAAAAAATGAATAAAACACCCACAAAAATGCGAATGGTATTGAGCACGTAATAGCTTGAGTTCTTATTTACAGTGTCCATTGTCATGTTTTAAATTTTTGATTTTTGTTCATCAATAAGTATTAAAGCAAATATGGCATAATTGACAATATCTGCGAAATTAGCGTCAATTCCTTCTGATACCAGTGTTTTACCATCATTGGCCAAAATCTGCCTGATTCGGTACAATTTGGTCAAAATTAAATCCACAAATGATGCTTGCGACATATTGCGCCAGGCTTCTCCATAATCATGATTTTTTCGAGACATTAAATCACGCACTTCGGCAACCTGGGTATCATATAATTCTGCCACCAGCTCCAGATTTAAATCCACATTCTCTTGCTCACGGAGCTGCAATTGAATCAGTGCAATATAGCCATAATTTACGATGGCCACGAATTCACTTTCTATACTATCTTCTATCTTTTGTACACCTTTGTTTTCCTGTATCTGACGTATTCTCCAAGCTTTTATGTAAAGCTGGTCTACAATCGAAACTGGGCGCAATAGCCGCCAGGACGTCCCATAATCGGCAGCCTTTTGCATAAACAAATGCCTGCAACGATTTACTATAATATTATACTGCTCTGTTGTATTCATTAATTTTTAGTGCTATTAGGATAATAAATGCAATACGAGCCCATCCCTTATTTTGGGCTCAAACCAGGTAGATTTGGGTGGCATCACTTCGCCCATATCAGCTACTTCAAACAATTGCTGCATAGTCACCGGATAGCAGGTAAATGCTACGGCACACTCACCGCTGTCTACCAATTTGCTCAAATATGCCAAGCCTCTAATGCCTCCAACAAATTCAATTCTATCGTCTATCCTCGGATCAGCAATACCTAATAGAGGTTTGAGCACATGGTCTTGCAACAAACTGGCACCAAGCGCCTCCAAAGTATTGGCATGATTGAGACAATGCTCCTTTGCTTCGATCAGATACCACTGCTGCGCCAGATACATACCAAACTGATGCATAGCCGAAGGTTTTACAGGGCCCTCGTGCTGCTGCACTATGAAATGCTGTTCTAGGGCATTTAAAAAAGTGGCTTCATCCATACCGTTCAGATCCTTCACAGCACGGTTATAATCCATTATAGCCACTTGGCTATCAGGAAATATGCATGTCAGATAATACTGATGCTCGTCCCCATTCTGTTTGCCTTCTAAAGCCTGAGCCACATTCCATGCCGCATGAGAGCGGTGATGACCATCTGCTATATAGGTTGCGGGTACCTTCTCACGATATAATTGTGTGAGTTGCTCAATAACATCCGGGGCATCCACTACCCAAAAACGGTGCCCCACTCCATCCTCAGCCACAAAATCATATACCGCAGGATGCCGCTGCACCCAAGTGGTGATGATATGCTCTATCTCTGCAACCTCTTTATAAGCCAGAAAAACCACCCCGGTATGTGCTCCGGTACTCATAATATTATTGACCCTGTCCTGTACACGGTCGGGACGGGTAAATTCATGTTTCTTTATTTTCCCTTCCTTATAATCCTTCAAAGACGAACAGCAGACAAGCCCCGTTTGGCTTCTACCCTGCATACTTATGCAGTAAATATAATAGCATGGCTGCTCATCTTGTATCAACACCCCCTGAGTGATAAAGCGATTTAAATTTTCCTTTGCCTTCTCGTACACTTCCTGACTATCCACCTGTGCCCCTGTGTGCATATCAATCTCTGAACGTGTGATATGATAAAAACTATAAGGATTGATACGCTTGGCTTCTACCTCTGCTGCACTGGATACATCATAAGGCAAGGCGGCAACTTGCTCCACCAAATCCTGTCGTGGTCTTAATCCACGAAAGGGTCTAATATCTGTCATTTACAACTAAATTCTGCTTTTTCAAAAACCTCAAAATTAAGCTTTATTTGCTGCAATTAAAAATAGGTAAGATAGCCAAAATGGACTTTGGCATCTCTGAATCGGAACGGCTCATGTTCCATTTTACCCATTGCAACTATAAAGTTTATAACTCCCGTATTATTCTCCAATGTAATCCCTGCACCGAAACTCCAAGGCCGCCAACGCTTAGACTCTTGACTGTGCCGGCTGTGGACCACACCATAATCTGTAAAAATATTAAAAAAAGAATTGGTATTGAGCAGAACTTTGGTGCCCAATGTACCAATATGATACTGATGACTAAAAATACTTCTATCATCATAGCCCCGCAACACTTTTATGCCCCCGATTTGATACAGCTCATTCTGATACAGCCCCTTACCTTCAATAAACGCTGCCTTATAGCCCAGCTCTAGGCTGATAGCTTTTGCTAATGGCAAAAAATAAGCAGCCGTCAATGATGCCCGGTACTGCAGTGGATTAGCGTTAGCTGTATCGTATAGAGCCTGGTAGTTAAAGCCATCATTTAATGACAAAATCGCATTACTCTGCAGCACCTTGCGATTCAGCATGGTAAGGTTTGCCGCACTTTGCCAACCCCGGGAAGGGTTAAACTTATAATCTGTGCGATCTACGGCATAGGTAAAGCCAAAACCACGGGAACGAATATCCGCTAGAGCGGGTAGCCGCTTTTGCGCACGCACATAAGCAGTATCCGGACTAGGCACTCGATTGCTCTGCTGCTGCACATCTAAACGGATATAATCATTTTCTGACAGCTGATAGCGCAACCCCAACTCCACACCTACTTTATCAAACAGGCTATCTCTTTTGTAATATTCAAAATTGGCATCCACCGCCCATTTGCTTCCCATGATATACGGCAGCATGCCCGTAACAGTCAAATGTGGAGAATTGCGTTGCAGATTTTTATAAGAAGCCGCAAAATGCTCCCCAAAGCCGAGTGTATTGTTCAGAACCAATTGTACATCAGCTGTCCATAAAAATCGGTTTGTTTCGTTGTTATTGGGTTGAAAACCCACTAAGGCATTTATTTGATTAGACTTCCTTTCTTTGAGATAAATATAAAGATTATTGGTATAAACCGTAAAATCCATATGCCATGGTGCAGCTTCGGATACGAAATTAAGCGCACGCAGCTTTTTCGAGATACCCTGTAATGCAGACTCATTGTAGGGCATACGATTTTTAAGCCCCAGATAAGCCAGAATAAAGGCATAATTCAGCTCTACATCCCCCCTTATATGTATAGAGTCTATTAAGACTTTGCTGCCCGGATAATAACGCAGATGGCCATAGAACACACTATCATGCTCCAGCCGGGCATCCTCAATACGTAATTCTGCAAAAGGGAATCCATTATTCTCGGCATAACGTATTATTTTATCCATCAGCGAAGCGATGTACCGAGGCGAAAGGGTACGATCATGCAACTGATTCTCGGCAATACCTACCTGATTGAGTATAGTTTTGGGAATGCTATCTAAACCTATTTTTCCTAACTTATAACGAGCACCTTTATAGTAATTAATCTGCAAAGTATCTCCTTGCAGCCTAATCGCATCGATATTTGCAGCCAGATAGCCGTTTTTGCGATCTTCAGATAGCAATTGATACAAATATTGCATAGCCGCCATGCTATCTGTAAAAGATTGGGCTACCACATGGGCATTTGCCTCATCCATCCATTGCAAATAACGCACAGATTGCCCCGCCCCCCTAAGAGCGAACATCATTAAAGAAGCGATAAGCAGACAAAAATGCCTAAATCTAGCGATTCCCCCGGACATTAGGAAAACAGATGAAGCAACTAACGGATATGTTTTAAGATTTCCTCACTCAAAGGCTCCACAGCCGGAGCGAATGACTGAACCAGATTGCCCTCCTCATCGATTAGGTACTTTTGAAAATTCCATTTCACACTGCTGTCTTCCACTTTATTAAACTCTTTTTGGGTCAGCCATTGGTAAATGGGCGCCATATTTTTGCCCTTAACAGATATCTTGGCCGCCATTGGAAAAGTAACTCCGTAATTTTTCTTACAAAATGCAGCAATATCCTCATTGCTTCCCGGCTCCTGACGTAAAAAATTATTGGCCGGGAAACCTACAATTACGAGTCTGTCCTGATAGCGATTATACAGCTCTTGCAAGGCCTCGTATTGCTTGGTATAGCCACATTTTGAAGCTGTATTGACAATCAAAATCTTCTTGCCCTTAAAAGCGGCAAAGTCTATCTCAGAACCATCTAAGGCTTCTACCTTAAAATCATATATAGATGCCGGCACCTGAGCACCAGAAGGTTTTCCACAAGCGAATAATAATGAAAGGATTCCCATAAGCAAATATTTCCAACTCATAATGTATAATGATTCTGTAGCCATACAAAGTTAACGATTAATATTTGCAAAGGCATGCACTTTAACACGGAAGCATTGCCCATCGGAGATGTATACAGACCCAATATTTTTTTGCTGCAACATTAGGGCCTCCCTCATTCTAGTACATAGATCTTGTGTAAGGTAGGCATTAAATTTCGTAGCGCTCCATACGATTACCTAATATTGCTATGACGCAAAGATGGTGAATAGAGCGCAGCCTATTGCCGCCTCCTCTTTGAACCCAGATTACGCATTAGGAATTTAAAAGAAAATTATTATGGCAAATAATCCACAAAATAGTGAAAAAAGCATAATAAATTATGGTTTTTGAGCTATTGAAGTGGATTAGAAGCAAGAATAA